>JAGPVK010000393.1 GCA_018067055.1 Sphingomonadales bacterium
GAAACGGATCAGAAGCCGGCATCTAAATCGACTCCGTCGCCCAGTCAGACGGTGTCTCGCTCCAGCAGCCCCAGCAAGAAACTGAGCTACAAGGACCAGCGCGATTATGATCTGCTGCCGGACCGCATCGAAGCGATTGACCAGCGCATGGGCGAGATCGAGCAGCACCTGTCCGATCCCAATCTCTATACCAGGAATTTCGCGCAGTTTGATGCGCTGACCAAAGAGAATGGCGAGCTGATCGAAGAAAAAGAGGCTGCCGAAATGCGTTGGCTGGAACTGGCGGAAGAAGTCGAACGGCTAGCCAGCACCGATTAGCCAGGCAGACGATAGAAATCTCCCAGCCGGTCCAATGCGATTTTCAGCACCAGCTTGCCCGATCGCGCTGGCCAACCGAGATTTTTTTCCGCTACCGGCGTACCCTCACCACTGCAGATGATCCGCCAGGCGATATCGGACAGGTCGCTTCCGAGATGGTCGATCGCACTGGTGAAGCGCTGCTTGGCAGCAAGCTGTGCTTCGGTTTCGTTAAGCGCTGCCGGTGTACGCCGTTTCCCGCCAGCAACCGGCGCGGCATCCCAACGCATCGTGATCCGCGGAGCCAGATGGGCTCTTTCCCAATCGGCGCGCAGCTTTTCGCCGGCATCATACTGCCGGTCGGACAAATGACCTCGGGCGTGAAGCCAGCCCAACGGCGATTCTGACAGATTGACGGCAACGCTTCGCGCGCGTCTGCGTTTCGGGTCGCGGTCGCCCCGTTCTTCCCCGTCTTGCGGTAGCGCCCGTTCGGCCAGCAAACGGGGGTCCGACCGTATTTTGTCTTTTCTGGTTATATCTTGTGACATAAAATCTCCTTAACGGTATTCTATCCCCTTGCCATTTTGCCGATATTGTAGGAAAGAATAAAACCATATAGGTTTGGAGATTATATATGATCAGCCGTATCAGAGAGGTTCGCAAGGCCAAGGGCCTGACGCTGGACGACGTCGCCGGGCGCTGCACCCCGCCAACCACCGCGCAGACGATCGGGCGGCTTGAGACCGGCATGCGGACGCTATCGCTTGGCTGGTTGAACCGGATTGCCGATGCTCTCGGCGTCGACAGCGCCGCTTTATTGTCCTTGCCGGATCAGGAAGAATTGCCGGTCGCAGCGATTCTCGATCACAAGGGCGCACATGCCCTAGGCAAGATCGAGAATATCTATCAGCCGACGATCGAACCGGCGATGGTCGCGCTGCGGGTCAAAAGCAGTATTGGCGATTATCGCGCCGGTGACGATGTCTGGCTGTCGCGGCGGACCGCCGAGCAATTTAGCGGCGCGCTCAATCGGGACATATTGGTCCCTCGCCCCGCTGGGCGCTATCTGTTCGGGCGTCTGATCGGGCGCGAGGACGGTCGTCTGCAGATTCTTCCGCTCGGTAGCGGTGCGCGCCAGCAGATTGTCAGCGACCCGGAATGGATCGGGGTTGCCGTCCGTCTGGTAAGGGAGCTTTAGGGCCTTCGTGCTAGGACGCCTGCCATGACCCAGCCGCTCCGCATCCTGACCTTGTCGACATTATTCCCAAATGCGGCAGCGCCCAATTTCGGGATATTTGTCGAACGACAGACCGCCGAGCTGGCCAGCCGTCCGGAAACCGACGTAACCGTTATCAATCCGGTTGGACAGCCGCCCTGGCCATTGAGCAGACTGTCGCAATATACAGCGTTAAGCGCTCTACCCGCGCATGAAGAATGGCGCGGCCTCGACGTATACCGACCCCGGTTCAGACTGATCCCGAAGATCGGTGGCGCCAGCAATCCCAGGCGGATTGCAAATTCGATACTGCCATTGGTTAGGAAGCTGCACCAGCAGACGTCATTTGATGTGATCGACGCCGAGTTTTTCTATCCCGATGGACCAGCAGCGATGCGGCTGGCGGTTGCGCTCGACATTCCCTTCACAATCAAGGCACGCGGCGCGGACATCCACCATTGGGGCAGCGAACAGCAATGTCGGGATCAGATATTGCAGGCCGCGGAGCAGGCAAGCGCCTTGCTGGCGGTATCCGAAGCGCTGAAGCAGGATATGGTCGGACTTGGAATGAATGGCAGCAAGATTGCCGTTCATTATACCGGACTGGAGCAAGCCAGGTTCGTCCCTGTTGATAGACTAGCCGCCAAGCAGACCCTGGGCGTCAGCGGGCCCTTGTTCATCACCACCGGCGCGCTGATTAAACGCAAGAACCAGGATCTGGTGATCCGGGCCTTGGCCAATATTCCCGACGCTACGTTGATGCTCGCGGGCGCAGGCGACGAAGAACGGTCTTACCGCGCGCTGGCCAAGCAGCTGGGTGTTGCCGACCGTGTCCGTTTTCTGGGCAACGTTCCACACGAGCAGTTGCCGCATCTGACGGCTGCGGCCGATATCGCCATTCTTGTCTCCAAGTCCGAAGGCCTGGCCAATGCCTGGGTCGAGGCCCTCGCCTGCGGCACACCGGTGATCCTCAGTGAGGCCGGTGGCGCACGGGAACTGGTTACCAGCAACAGTGCGGGACGGATCGTCGATCAGTCCGCCGAAGCGATTGTGGAGGCTGCACAAGCGATCCTGGCCGACCCGCCAGCGCAGGATCTGGTGCGATCATCGGTCAGCCGGTTCAGCTGGAAAAATAATGGCGATCAACTGTTGACGATATTGCAAAAGTCCGCCGGGAAAAACTAGGCCAGCGGCAGAAGCGCACCGACTATCCATCGTTCTTCAGCTCGCAGCACACCCCAGGTCCGCGCCGCAGCCCGGCTGTCCATCACTTCCAGCCCCATGCCCGCTGCCTCGACCTCGCGCCGAAATGCCGCCGGCGGCTGCAACATCGACGGACCGCTGCCGAGCAGAAGAAATTCCGGTTTGGGAAACAGGTTCAGGCTCGCCAATATCTCCGCCAGGTTCAGCTGGCCGAGCTGTGCGCCCGTCCAGCCGACAGCCTGTTCTGGTGAAATCAGCAGTCCTTGCTCGAACCGCTGGTCACCGATCTTGTAACCCGTCGGCGTAAAGCCGGTGATGACCGGGCCGGCAAATTCAACATCCTTGCGTAATTCTACCAAAGGTCAGCCAATCTGTTCCGGCCCGCCCATTTTCTCCGCCTTGTCGTTCGCTGATTCAGCCGGCACAAATGTGTCCGGTCCAACCTTGAGCCAGATCAGGATCGGAGCGGCCATGTAGACCGAGCTGTAGGTACCGACAAACACGCCGAAGAACATCGCGACCGAGAAACCGAAAATCACATCCGGGCCCCACAGGATCAATGCACCCAGCGCGATCAGCATGGTCAAGCTGGTCATCACCGTCCGCGCCAGCGTCTCGTTCACCGAAAGGTCGAGCAAGGCGATGATATCCATCTTGCGATATTTCTTCAGATTCTCGCGAATCCGGTCGAACACGACGATCGTGTCATTGAGCGAGTAACCGATGATGGTGAGCAGCGCCGCGACGATATTGAGGTTGAATTCCATCTGGGTCAGTGCGAACAGCCCGAAGGTCAGGGCAACGTCGTGGAAGAGCGCGAACAAGGCGCCGATACCAAACTGCCACTCGAAGCGTATCCAGATATAGATGGATATCGCGATCATCGCGAACAGCAGCGAATAGGCACCTGTCTCAAACAGTTCCGCTGATACCTTGCCGGACACCGATTCCACCCCGTCAATCCGAACATCGGGATAGTCTGCCTTGATCGTCGAAACGATCTTTTCGGTCATTTCATTGGCCGCTTCCGGCCGCGATTCTGCTTCGGCGGGCAGCCGCATCCGGATCGACACTTCATTGGCATCACCAAATCGCTGGATCGTCGCTTCGCCATAGCCGAGCCCGCCAATGCGGTCACGCAAATCGGAAATCGGCGCCGTTTCGGTTTCGGTAAAGGTCGCCTGAATCATCTGTCCGCCGATGAAATCGACGCCGAAATTCAGTCCCTTGGCAGCGACCAGTCCGATCGACGCGATGATCGTCAATATGCTGAACGCCATGGCGATATTGCGCCACTTGAGGAAGCCGATATTGGTATCGTCCGGGACAAGCTTGAGCAATCTCATATCACCAACTCCTGTGGACGGGCCCGTCGGACCCATAGCGCCACGAACATCCGGGTTACGACGACGGCGGTGAAGACGGAGGATGCGATACCGATCATCAAGACGACGGCAAAGCCCTTGACCGGTCCGGAACCGAACATGAACAGCAACACGCCAGCAATGATATTGGTGACATTGGCATCCATGATCGCTCGTGATGCTTCCTTATAGCCGACCTCGATCGCCTGAATGACCCTTCGCCCTCGCCTGCGCTCTTCCCGTATTCGTTCGTTGATCAGAACATTGGCATCAACCGCC
>JAGPVK010000396.1 GCA_018067055.1 Sphingomonadales bacterium
CCATCGCCGCTCCCGTCTTTCGCCAGTCGCAGATACACCGAAGGCAGAAATTGTGGTTTGCCCATCGCCCCTGCCCAGCTGCCCTTGAGAGCAGATTGTGGAACGCCATTGTCGATGAGCTTCAGCACGGCAAGCAATTCCGGTTCAAACAGGGAGCGCCGCCGGCCTTCATAGGCCAGAGTCGCCAGCGACCGCGGGATATCGAAATTTCCGGTATAGGAGCCGTAATTGGTTTCCTTGCCATAGATCGCCATGATGATCGGCCCGGGCACACCGGTTTCGCGTTCGACGTCGATCAGCTTGGCTATAAGGCGCCGGTAGGCCGCTTTGCCATTCGCGATCCGTTCCGGTGTGATATGGCGCGACTGATAGGGAGCGAAGGGCGGGATTGCACTGTCCGGACTGCCGCCAGGCTGGGATTGATCCAGCTCGATCACCCGCGGATTATAGGTCAGTCCAGGCAGAACTTGATCCAGGGTCTGCGCGCGCACTCCCTCCTGAAGGGCTTTTTGGCGCACTTGCTGCAGATAGGATTGAAAGCCGGAACTGTCTTGTGCCTTGGCAGATTGCATCGGCGTTGCAGTGCTGATGCTGAAAAGTGCAACAGCGCTGCAAGCGATAGCGGTCATGATACGCATGAATACTTCCCTTCGTCGTGCTGTTGTCGCACAAAGCGAGTCAGAGGGGAATCCCTAAATAACCCACAGAAGCAACCTCTCGGCCCGAAAGCTGCGATAGCCAGCAATTTTAATGCAGCATTTCATGCCTTTACAAAATGTTTTGCGCTTTCAAATCGAGAACGCTAGGACGCGTGCGACCCAGCTCTTCGAGCTATGCGGACAGGTGGCAGAGTGGTCGAATGCAGCGGTCTTGAAAACCGCCGAGGGTGCAAGCTCTCCGTGGGTTCGAATCCCACCCTGTCCGCCAATTATCTTTAATTTGTAAGAAAAATTGCGAGACAAACGTTCTCTACACATTGCCGGCATCGCAATTCTTGTCGCTGGATTTTTATGTGTACGGCACTGTCTACTATGATTTTGGCAATCAAAACGCACCGGACACCGTTTCAATTCCGCTGGTTGTGACGATTCCCGGAAATCTCAACCTTGTTGCCGGGGATCCCATCGTTTTCGATATCCGTTATATTTGCCGTGGCCAATCCAGATTGGAGAGCGTGTATTTTCCGGCAACGCTGACCGATGCCATGACGGTAAGAATAAACGTGCTCAGCGCGTTACAGGCAAGCTATGCTGGCCCGGCGCTTGATTTTGGGGAGGTCGGAGCCGTTGCCGACAGCCAAGCGCCAACCCATAGCATTGCCGGCAACGTCAGGGTGGCAAGTTCAGGCCCGTTTACGGTAACGATGAACTCGGCAAATGCTTACCGGATGACCTATCCGGGCGGGAACATAGCAACCACTGCCGAAACGCTCCGCTACAGCGCGCGTTTCCTGGGGCAAACGAAGAGCAGTGCGACACCTAATTTTTCAACGGTTTATTGCAATCGCGCGGGTACGGGCGGGCAAATCCTACCCATTTCAGTGACATTGCTGGAAGGCGGGACAACGAAGGTTCCTTCCCCGAATTATCTGGACACGCTGACGGTCACGGTCGCGCCGTTGGCGGTACCCTATGGGGGCGCTACGATGAATTGTCCGGGTCTGTAACAACGGCGGGTAGCTCAACCGATCGTATGAGCGTGGTTGCGCCAATGGCTACATTTAGGGTTTGGACTCAATTTATCCCGCATTTGATGGCGAAGCGATGGAGCATTGCGAAGAAGTTTTGAGCGTATTTCTCGAAGCGGGTGGATAGCCTGCGCACACCTTCATGTCCGCCATCGCAATCGCAGCGAGGAGTATTTCCGCTTGTCTTCATCGGAGACACTACCAGCATCGCCGCCAGCTTTCATAACGAGATCTATCAGCCTAGAATCCCCATAGCCGACAGTCGCCTGTCCGCCCCGATGCCGACAGTCTGCAATGCGCCCTCATTTCTGACATAGCAGCTCGATCTATCAGCCCCGAATAGCTGACGCTCTCCATCGTCATTCCGGCCATGGAGAAAAACCACGGGAATTTCACAGTTCGATCCGGCAGCGACAAACCGCGAGCCTTGGAACTTTGTTTCAAACTCGGCCCGAAGAAGCCTTTCACATAGAAGTAAATCCGGGCGATCAGGTCCTTTCTCGATCTCAGCGAAGGAAATGACCTAAATCAATTCATATCCACCTCCATAGGGGTAGGCCAGCATCCAATGCGGCGAAATTGGTGAGTGAGACGTGCTTGCCCCGCTCTGACTTGTTGGAACACGAAAGGCTTGTTGAAACATGGATTTTTCTCTCTCTGATACCCAGATGAGTTGGCGCGATCGGGTGCGTGCCTTCATGGTGGACCATGTCTATCCCGCCGCAGACCAATATAAGGAACATGTGCAAGCCTCTTCCAAAACGCGCTGGGATGTTCCGCCGGTTGTCGAGGAGCTAAAGGCGCGGGCTTATTCGGAGGGGCTGTGGAATCTGTTCCTGCCGCCGTCGGAACATGATGATGACGAATATTTCGGTGCTGGCTTGTCCAATCTGGAATATGCCTTGTGTGCCGAAGAAATGGGGCGCGTGAGCTTTGCTTCCGAAGCCTTTAATTGCTCGGCGCCGGATACCGGCAACATCGAAGTGCTCCACCGCTATGGCACGGCCGAGCAGAAAGCAGCGTGGTTGCGGCCGCTGATGGACGGACAGATCCGGTCGGCATTTCTGATGACCGAGCCCGATGTTGCCTCGTCGGACGCTACCAATATCCAGACCTCGATCCGCCGCGACGGGGATCATTATGTGATCAACGGGCGAAAATGGTGGTCGTCGGGCGTCGGAGACAGCCGCTGCAAGCTTGCCATTGTGATGGGCAAGACCGATCCCGATGCCGCCACCCATCAGCAGCAATCCCAGATATTGGTGCCGATGGATACGCCGGGTGTCGAGGTCGTGCGGATGCTCCCGGTCTTCGGCTATGATGGCGCCCCGCACGGTCACGCCGAGGTCGTGTTGCGCGATGTTCGTGTGCCAGCCACCAACATCATCCTGGGTGAAGGCAGAGGCTTTGAAATTGCGCAGGGCCGCCTCGGGCCCGGCCGCATCCACCATTGTATGCGGGCGATCGGTGCTGCCGAAGTCGCGCTCGAGAAAATGGCCGATCGGCTGTTGTCGCGTGTCGCCTTTGGCAAACGGCTGGCCGATCAGTCGGTGTGGGAGCAGCGGATCGGCGAAGCCAGAATCGACATTGAAATGACCCGGCTGCTCTGCCTCAAGGCAGCCGACATGATGGACAAGACCGACAACAAGACCGCGAAACTGGAAATTGCGATGATCAAGGTCGCCGCGCCGCGCACCGCTTTGCGGGTACTCGACAATGCTATGCAGGCCCATGGCGCGGGCGGATTATCCGACGATTTCGGACTGGCCGAGACCTACGCCGGGATGCGCGCGCTGCGGATTGCCGACGGCCCTGACGAAGTTCATTTGCGATCGATCGCCCGCATCGAACTGCGCCACCATGGCGAGCGGATGAAGGCGTGGACAGGCCGGAAAGGATAAGGTCGGGAGCATGACGGAAGATCCGATTGAACTGTTCGGCCAATGGTATCGCGAGGCGGAACAGTGCAAGAAAATCGCCGATGCCAGCGCTGTCAATCTCGCCACCGCGTCACCGTCGGGCGCGCCGTCCAGCCGGATGGTCCTGCTCAAGGGTTTCGACCAGGACGGCTTTGTCATTTTCACCAATTTGAAAAGCCGCAAGGGGAAAGAGCTGGAGCAAACTAGCCAGGCGGCGCTGTGTTTCTATTGGGCTCCGCTTGCCCGGCAAGTCCGGATCGAGGGCAGCGTCGTTCCGGTAAACGATGAGGAGGCGGATCAATATTTTGGATCCCGTCCACTAAAGAGCAGGATTGGGGCGTGGGCATCAAGGCAGTCCGAACCGCTTGAAAGCCGGACCACATTGTTAAAACAGGTGGTCATCCAGACAGCGCGCTTTGCCCAAGGAGAAGTGGGTCGACCGGCTTTCTGGTCGGGTTTCCGGATCGTTCCCGATCGAATAGAATATTGGACCAATGGCGAATATCGTCTCCACGACCGGATCCTTTACACAAGAGACATGGACGGGCGCTGGCAGCACGGTCTTCTCTATCCCTGATCGCCCGGCGCTTTGAAGCGATCAATCATCCGCATTTGGAATAGCCACAATCAAGGCAGCTGTCGCAGCCTTCCTTCCTGACGATGGACAAGCTGCCGCATTGTTTACAGCATAGGGTCGGTCGTTGCGATTCCGGTATTTCTGCCACGGAAACTTTCTGATCCTGCCGCACAAACGCATCCGTGGCCGAGACGCTGGCGACAGCGACATGATCGGCGCCCTGCATATGGCGCTCGATGATCGAACCGATCGCCGCGAGCAGGGAGGGAACATAGCGACCCTGGATCCAGCTGCCGCCGCCGGGATCGAAAACCGCCTTGAGTTCTTCGTGGACAAAGGCAACATCGCCGCCGCGCCGGAACACCGCCGAGATCATCCGCGTCAGCCCAAGCGTCCAGGCATAATGTTCCATGTTTTTGGAATTGATAAAAATCTCGAACGGCCGCTCTTTGCCGTTTTCCACCAGATCGTTGATCGTGATATAGACGGCATGGGCGCTGTGCGGCCATTTCAGCTTGTAGGTTGCTCCGGTCAGCCGGTCTTCGCGCGGCGCAAGCGGAGTCAGACGCGCTTCCTCGGCCGGCTTTTCAGCGGTCTCAGGCGTATTTTCCGCACTATCGACGCTCAGGACAGCGCCGGTAATCGCATTGGGCCGGTAGGTCGTCATCCCCTTGCAGCCGAGCCGGTAGCCGTCAACATAAACGTCGGCGAAGGATTCAAAGTCGATATCTTCCGGACAGTTGATAGTTTTCGAGATCGAACTGTCGACCAGTTGCTGCGCCGCCGCGAGCATCTTGAGATGATCCGACGGAGCGAGATCCTGGGCGCTGACAAACAGGTCCGGAGGTGGAATTTCATCGCCCCGGAGATCCCGCCATTTTTGCATGGCATAATCTTCGACTTTCTCCTCGCGGGCGCTGCCGTCCCTGTTCAAGATGCGGCGGTTGTAGGAATAGGCAAAGACCGGCTCGATACCGGAAGAGACATTGCCCGCCAGCAACGAAGTCGTGCCGGTGGGCGCGATCGACGTCAGGCAGCCGTTTCGCAAACCGTGTTCCTTTATCTGGTTGCGGGTTTTGGCGTCGAGCGCGTCCAGTCCGGGCTGCTTTAAAATTTTCTTGGCATAATCCGGGAAGCGACCCTTCTCTTCGGCCAGGGCGGCCGATGCGCGATAGGCCGAGCGTTTGATCAGGCCCAGCCAATGGCGGGTGAGGTCCGCGGCTTCATCCGAGCCATAGGTCTTGCCACAGAATAGCAGGGCATCGGCAAGCCCGGTAATGCCCAAGCCGATACGGCGTTTCGCTTTGGCTTCGGCTTCTTGCTGCGGCAATGGAAAGAGCGAAATATCGATCACATTGTCGAGAAAACGGACGGCGGTGGTCACCAGGCTGACCAGCGCTTCATCCTCGATTTGCGCGCCATCGGTGAAATGACCCTCGACCAGTGCCGCCAGATTGATCGAACCGAGCAGACAGGCACCATAAGGCGGCAACATTTGTTCGCCGCACGGATTGCTGGCGCTGATCGTTTCACAATATTCCAGATTATTCTGCTGGTTGACCCGGTCGACAAAAATGACACCCGGTTCGGCTGTATCATAGGTTGAGCACATCAACCGCTCCCACAGGTCGGTCGCGGCAACGGTGCGATGCACTTTGTCGTCAAAGACCAGCGGCCAGTCGCCTTTCTCGGCGAGGCATTGCATGAAAGCGTCGGACACCAGCACCGAAAGATTGAAATTGCGCAACCGGGTGCGATCATGTTTGGCGTCGATAAATTCCTCGATGTCGGGGTGGCTGATATGCATGCAGCCCATCATCGCACCGCGGCGCTGACCGGCGGACATCACGGTACGGCACATCGAATCCCAGCAGTCCATGAAGCTGAGCGGTCCGGAGGCATCGGACGCGACGCCGACCACCAAGCTTCCCTTTGGCCGGATGGTAGAAAAATCCATCCCGACTCCGCCGCCTTGCTGCATGGTCTTCGCGGCCTCGCCGAGATGCGCGAATATGCCATCAAGACTGTCAGGAATCGTGCCCATGACAAAACAGTTGAACAGGGTCACCCGGCGTTCAGTTCCGGCCCCGGCGAGGATTCTGCCCCCGGGGATGAAACGGAAATCGGCCAGGGCTTCGGCAAAGCGCCCGGCCCATTTTTGCCTTAGTTTTGGCGCTTCAGCTTCGGCGACCGCGCGGGATACGCGCTCGATCATATCATCTACCGTCTTGTCTGACCGGCGGCCATCGTCGGGTTTGAACCGATATTTCCCGTCCCAAATTTCCCTGGCGAGCGCGTTGCTGAATTTCATTATCTACTCCCTCGACACCATATATGGGGGTAGTAATAGCTCTCTGGACACAAGTCTTCTTGATATATATCAATTTTCGGGGTGAGAATTATGACTGAGGCGCGTCCCGTATCGCGCGCGGCATCGACAGCCCTAAGCGCAAAGCCCATGCAAGCGCGGCACCATGCCGGCGATCGAACAGGGGCGGTGGCGGCTGTCGAATTCCATATTCAACACGAGATCCCACGCATCGCGGCACGCTCCGGTGGATCCGGGAATGCTGAAGATGAAGGTGTCGCCGGCCTGTCCGGCAAAAGCCCGAGACTGCAAGGTTGAAACACCAATGGTGCCAAGGCTTGCTTGGTGAAACACCACCGAGAAACCATCCATATCACGCCCGAACAGGGGCTTGATGGCTTCGGGGGTGACATCGCGCTCGGTAAAACCCGTTCCGCCGGTGGTGACGATGATTTCAACGTCAGGATCATCGATCCATTGCTGAACCTGCGCGCGGATCGCCGCAATATCGTCGGTGACGATGGCATGGGCGGCAAGCTGATGCCCTGCCCCGGTCAGTCTTTCGATCAGGAATTGACCGGATGTGTCGGTTCCTTCGGTACGGGTGTCGGAAATCGTCATCACTGCAATTTTAAGCGGATAGAAGGTCAGTGTTTCGTC
>JAGPVK010000485.1 GCA_018067055.1 Sphingomonadales bacterium
CATGATCAGCGGTTTGGTGATCACCAAAGAGACCCGAAAGCAGCTTGGCGCGCGCAGATTGTATGGAGAAGTTCATCGTCCCTTCTCCTCGCTGGACAATCTGTTGCTCCCGCCTATCTTGGCAGCTTCGATGGCTTCGATGCTTGGCAGACCAACCTTGGGGAATGCCTCCAAAGCAGGGTGAGGGGTTCGACTTGCTGGGGGAGGGAGCCCATCGAACCCCTCGATTGCCGGTATGTTTGCACCGGCAATTGCCTCTCGCACGGTCAAGGGGTACGAACCACGCGAGGGCAAATTGAATGAACTTTTGAGAAATGGGTCAGCGGCTTCAATCGATTCTGACGGCGTTTCGCTGGCGTTATCGTCTGCGCTAAGAGCGTCGCCGGAATGGTCTTTGGATGCTTGCTTGGCTTGATCTGCTATATCGCGCGCCATTTGCCGAGCGATATTTGTTTCTTGCCCAGTCAATGTGGCAGCCCAGTCGGGAGACCGCGCAACTACATGCACGCTGCGGGCTTCATGCAAATTGCCCGACGCATCGACAAATCCGGAAAAGACAATCTTGAGCACACGCTCGCCGGTCCGCGCGGTTTGCGCCGCTGATGTCAGGTCTCGCCTGCCACTTGATGGAGATTGATCGAGCATTGCAACGCTCGCCGCTGCATCAATTTGTGATGTTGGCGCGCAGCTACCACCTGGTGCCTTGCAATCGAAACTGCCGCTGATATTGCTGCCCAGACTAGCGCAAGACGATAGTGAGACGCATGAAAGCGCGAGCATCCCCAATGGATAGAGCGCGCGTGTCATTTTGCACCTTTTGCATTTGAGCCAAGGAACGCGCGGATTTCGGCTGCGCCGTGATATCCTTCGAGCACCGCGCCGTCACTTGCGCGCACCATGACCGGCGTTCCGGAAAAACCGTGGCTGCGTGCAAAGGCCTCATTGGCATCAAGACCTGAGGTGTTGCACGACTTTTGTTTCTTCGGTGTTTCGCCGGAATAGGCCTGGTGCAGCGCTTTTGCAGGATCCCGCGAACAGATCACGGCTTCAGCCAGCTTCCTGCTTTTTTCGCCAAAGATGGATATCGGCCGCTCTTCAACGCGCATGCGCGCCTTTTTGAGCTCCGCGGTCAGCCGCTTGCAATAGCTGCAATTGAAATCGGAAAAAACTATGAGCTTGGGTCCGGATTTGGATCCCCAATGGATTGCTCCTGATGGCATCAAGTCCGCGAGGGGAACTTTGGACGCGCGTTTATTGGCGGGCTGCCGTGCGGCAGTCGGTCCGCTGGAATTTGCGCCTGCTGCTCCTGCGACCAGCAGCTGTGGATTAAGCTCGAGCAGTTTTGCGGCAGTCAGATCCGCACGGCTTTCCATATCGTATAGACGCCCGACAAATAGATAACGCGCGCGTTCATCAATATAGAATAATGTCTTTTCCGATACGACCTCGCACAAACCGCCAAAGCCCTTGCAGGTGAGGCTGGTAATGGGTGTTCTGGGGAGGCGTAGCTCAATTGCGGTTCGCACATCCTGAAGTACCGCTGCGGCATTAGCTGG
>JAGPVK010000408.1 GCA_018067055.1 Sphingomonadales bacterium
GAAAATATGGTCTGCTTCACCTGTCATCTCAGCTGGACGACCAGCTGCGGCGGCTGCCATTTGCCGATCGAAGCCAACTGGCAAGCTGAAAGCCACAAATATGAAGGCGGCACGACGCGGAACTATGCGACCTATAATCCGCAGGTCGCCCGCGATCAGATGTTCCAGCTGGGCCGCCATCAGACCAGCAAGGGCAATGTTATCGCGCCGGTGCGCTCAACGTCGGCGCTGATCCTGTCTTCGACCAACATCAACCGCGAACGCATCTATGTGCAGCAGCCGCCAATCTCCGGCATCGGTTTTTCATCGCAAGCTTTTGCACCGCATTTTCCGCACACCGTACGCAAGACCGAAACCAAGCAATGCTCTGATTGTCACGTCAGTCAGGCCAACGACAATAATGCGATCATGGCGCAAACGCTGTTGCAGGGCACGAATTTCGTCAACTTCATCGGTCTCCACGCCTGGGTTGGCCTGGAAAAAGGCTTTGAAGCGGTACGGGTCACGGAATGGGATGAACCGCAGGCGGTGATCGGTTCCTATCTGCAAAAATATGCCTATCCCGATTATTGGCGGATGCATGTTGAGGATCATGACCGGGAACTGATCGACTGGGTGCGCGGCGAGCGGCTCGACAAGGATCTTTCAGGCGAAACCAAGGCGCTCGAAGAATTCAAGAATGTCGTCCAGGGAACCAGCGACGCGGTCCGCTGTCTGCAGCTACGCGGCGAATATATGTTCGTGGCGGAAGGCAAAGGTGGTTTCCGCGCTTATGATGTCGCTTCGATTGGCAACAAGGGATTCTCGGAACGCATCATCAAGGCGCCATTCTCATCGCTCGGCCATGATACCCATGTCGATACCAAGAATGCGACCTGCATGGCGCTGGCCACCAACCAGCCGATTGCACCGACGCGCAACACCAAGGAATTGCGGGAGGTCAACGAGGAGCAGGCTTTCCATCCGATCTATAATTACGCCGTGATCACAGATAGCGAAGAAGGCCTGATCCTGGTTAACATCAATACGCTGGCCGATGGCGAATTCCGCAACAATTTCTTCAAGCGCAGCCTGACCTGGAACGACGGCGGAGTGCTTGATGGAGCACGCCATATCACGCTGGCTGGGCACCTTGCCTATATCACCACGACTGCCGGATTGACCGTGATTGATCTGGATGAGCCACTGAAGCCGCGGCATGTCATCACCCTTCCGATGACCGATGCCCGGGCTTCTGCGCTGCAGTTCCGGTATCTATGGGTCACCGATGCGGATGGTGTAAAACTGTTCAATGTCACCGACATGGAAAATCCGGTGGCTGTGCCTTCGGGGACGATTCCGCTCCGCAACGCTCGACGTCTCTATCTGGCGCGGACTTACGCTTATATCGCGGCCAAGGATGAAGGCCTGGTGATCGCCAATATCACGAAGCCGGAAGCACCAGTGATCTACCGGAAAGAAACATTTGGCGGCGTGATGAACGATGCGGAAGATGTGATTGTCGGGTCGACCAATGCCACTCTGTTTGCCTATGTTGCAGACGGCCGCAACGGCCTGAAGGTTATCCAGTTGACCACGCCCGATAGCCAGAAAAACTATTATGGTTTCTCACCCGCACCAAAACCGGAACTGATCGCCTTTGCGCGCACGCCGAAACCGGCATTGGCATTGTCCAAGGGTCTGGATCGTGACCGGGCGGTCGACGAGACCGGTGGCCAGATGGCCGTCTTCGGTCGGCTTGGCTCGCGTCCCTTCACCCGCAGCGAGATGCAGCGCTTCTACCTGAACAGCAAGGGCAAACCCTATTTCGTGAAGGACGAACCGGATCTGGCAGACTGGATCGGACCGGTTCCGAAGATGCTTGCCAAACCATAAAGGAACGGGGGCCGGGCTATTAAGCAGCACCGACCCCCTGCCCCCCAATACACAACTCGGGGGAATTACTGACCCTGCGCTCCAGAGCGCAGGGGATTAGATAAATTGATTAAGCCGTGATCGGTTCAGCAGTTGCGGTCGATCGCGCGACCAGCCAGAGCGCCGACTGCGCCGCCAATGATCGTGCCTTCGGTCTTGTCACCGCGACCGGCAACTTCGTTACCGAGCAGTCCGCCGGCAATCGCACCGATAATCGTACCACCGGTTCCACGGTCACAGCCCCGATAACGGCGATCGCTATAGTAGCGGTCATTATAATTGCGGCTATCGCGGTAGCGACGCTGGTCCCGATAATCCCGGCGATCCCGATAGCGGTCGCCACGATAGGTATCACCACGCCGATATTCGCGATATCCGTTGCCGCGCACCTGCTGATAATAGCCGCTATCATAATAACCGCCGCGCGCTTCGGCTGGCGCCGCAAAGGCCATCGTGCCGATAGCTGAGGCTGAAATTACCAAACTTCCCAAAATCTTGTTGATCATCTTTTCTACTCCACAAGGATTTTTCAAAACCCGAATCAATTGCTACCCAACGAGTGTCGGTTTAGGGGCGCTGGATTGACCAGATACTGAATGACAGTTTTATCTTAGGTTCATATTCGAGCGTCGTTTTCTGAATGGATTGAACGAAAACCAACGGACTAGCTTTTTAAGCCATTGCCCACTTTCATCCCGTCCGATAGCGAACGACAGCTATAGTGAAGAGGAAAAGCGATGAAACTTAAGGGCAAAACAGCAGCAATTACGGGCGGTACAGCGGGCATCGGGCGCGGGATTGCCGAGGCATTTCTCGCGGAAGGTGCGAATGTGGCCTTGTTTGCGCGCAATCCGGAAAAAGGTGCCAAAGTTGTCGCGGAACTGGGTGTTGGGGACCGGGCCTTTTTTGTTGCGGGTGATGTGATGGAGCAGGACCAGGTCGAGGGTTTTATTGACCAGACCGTCCAGCATTTTGGCGCTATTGACATTCTTGTCAATAATGCGGGCGGCGCGGGGGATCTGGCGCCGCTGGTCGATTTGACCGACGAAGCCTTTGATATGGCTATGAAATGGAACATCTATTCCAGTTTCTGGGCGACCCGGCGAGCGCTGAAACCGATGATCGCGCAGCAATGGGGCCGGGTGATCAATATCAGCTCGACCGAAGGCAAGATGGGCAAGCCGACCTTTGCGCCCTATACGATCGCCAAGCATGGCATCAACGGAATGACCAAGGCGGTCGCCCAGGAAGTTGGCACATCGGGTGTCACGGTCAACGCCATCTGCCCCGGACTGATTATGACCGACCTGATTCTGGACAGCGGACCGGCGACGGCCGCGGGCATGGGCATGACCTTTGAAGAGATGATCGACATGTTTTCCCAGGAAAGTGCGCTCAAGCGGCCGGGCAAGGTCGAAGAGGTCGCCGCGATGGCGGTGTTGCTGGCATCGGATGCGGGTGCCGGGATCACCGGGGCAACTTTGAGCGTGGACGGCGGCACAGCGCAATATTGATGCGATATTGATACGGGCGAGCTAAACAACGGCGACCCTATCTGCCAGATTCAGTGGAGCAGCTCTTCACGCTGCTTCGCGACTTCGCTCAATTCGGTCCAGCTATCCGCCGGTTTTGTTTCTGCCCTGCCCTGATCGGCTTTCCCGACATTCGCCCATGGATCCGCTGGCCTGGCTTCGGCCTTGGCCTTGGCGGTGTCGGCAGCATCCGGCGCTGGCGCGACATTGGCCGGCGGATCGATCGCGACGCAATAGGCCGTGACCAGCACCATGGCCGACCACCACAAAGCGTTGGCACGACTGGTAAAGACTCGAGTGATGCGCGGTCCGAACATGGTCTCGCCAATAGCATCCCGAAATTAACAACTCGTCGCTGGCCTTGACAAATTCCAATGCCAAATATTGGTATATTTCCCCATTATTCAGTTTCTGTTAATGTGGGCTTGTAGCGCAAATTCCACTATCTATTTGTTTTATATGGTTTTTCCAAAACTGGCACGACCCGTGCAATGCTATTGGCATCTTCGCAAAACAATTTGTGAAGCACCCGTTTAAACCAAAAAGGAATTTTGAAATGACCAACAGCAACATCCAGAACCAAGTCGCCGCCGCTTTTGCCGCAATTTTTGCAGCCGCTGTTCTTGTCACCGCCAGCATCGGCCCCGCAGTCACCAATGCCGCCACTCTGGTTGCATAGCTACCCGATAAAGGAACCCTGACCATGTTATCCCCCAAATTTCAAAACCGCCTCGCCGCCGCCTTTGCCGCTTTCGTCTCTGCCGTCGTTCTGCTGACAGCCTCGATCGGCCCTGCGGTCCAGAACAGCGCATCTCTGGTGATCTGATCACTGGAGATGCCCCAAGCGGGAGACCCGACTCCTGCCAACTGATCCCCGCACATGCCGCAACCCCGGCGCTCGAGTTTAGCCTCTTTTAATATCTTCCCGCTATTTTCGGCCGGTGAACGACATCCGCTGGCCCACCTTCATCACGATTACCGCCGCGCTGTGCACGGCCCTGTTTCTGGCGATCTTCCTCAGCGGTGGCCCGATACCAACCAGCGCTGCGATCGGCATCGATCCGAACCGGGCCAGTTTCGGTATCTGCTTCGGCCCCGATCGCTACACCTGCGTCGTTGACGGCGACACGATCTGGTTCGAGGGCAGCAAGATTCGCATCGCCGATATCAACACCCCGGAAATCTCCAAACCCGGCTGCGCCGCCGAAGAGCGGCTGGGCCAGAAGGCCAAGACACGGCTGCAGGCCTTGCTCAACCAGGGCGGCTTTTCCCTGCAATCGATCGACCGCGACCAGGACCAATATGGCCGTGATCTGCGGATCATCACCCGCGATGGCGAGAGCCTTGGCGAGATATTGGTCGCCGAGGGACTGGCCGAACGCTGGCAGGGCTATCGCCGCAACTGGTGCTAGAGCGGCTGGATTCCCTGCTCCGCCTTGCGCGACAAGAACCAGGCCAGCGCGAACAACAGCATCAACAGCCCGTCGACCATGCCGCCGAAAAATACCGGACCCATCGCCACCCGTCCCTGCGTATAGAGGATGGTCACCGGCAGAAAGAAGGACAGTTTTTCCAATATGGAGAGCGGGATCAGCGCGCGATAGCGGACCGGGTCGATGGCGATCAGGATGAAGATCAGCTGGAACACCAGAGCGATCCCGATAAAGCCGTAGTAATATTCCGGTCGCGGACCGGCTTCGCCGAACAATCCGGGGACCAGCGCGAGGAAGCCCCAGGCGGCGGCGAGAGCGAAAATGATTCGGACAAATTTCATGGCAACTCCGACCTGAACTTTACAAAGTTTACAGTGTTAAAAGGAAAAATGGCTGGTCGCCCCACAATCACGATTTTTCGCTTTTTTTCAAAAGCCTGGACCAGATTGACAGCGGAACATCTCATAATATGGACAATAGCATAAGGCATGGCTGTAGGACAGACACCGGTTCAGAAAATGCCAAGACCGGATGGAAAATCCGCCAAGCCGTGATATGGGTTCGCCCATGAAACAATATCGCCATTATGTCGGCTGGGGCGCAATCATCGTCGCGGCACTCAATTTTCTTCCGCTGCCCCTGCCGCCGTTGCCGCCGATGCGGTCATCGGCGATGCTGATGATGCTGCCCGGCATCGGCCCGGTGCTGATGATGCTCGCGCCGATGCTGCTGTTCGCCGCCGGCATCGGACTGGTCAGAGGATGGGACGGTGGCCGCAAGCTGTTCCTTGCCTGGTCGGTAATCGGCGGACTATCGGCGCTTGCCGGGTTGCAATATTTTCCGATGACGGCAACGATCGATCTGACGATTATCGGGCTGTGTCTGCTGGTGGTGCTGTGGGGCGACTGGCGGCGGCTGCTACCCAGCTAGCGGGGACGAAAAGCCGCTTCCCCGCCATTTTCTGTCAATGGTACCTATCTGCGCCGGCGCGGCGATTTTGGCGATCGCTCCGGCTGCTGGCAGTTGCACGAAACAGGCCGTGCCAAATTCTACAGTAGAAAGCATAATTTTCTTGCAACCGGGGAAATACTCGGCAGAACATGCAACAAATAGTCGAGGGGATTCTAATCATGCGTCACGTTTGTCTTGCTTTGCCTTTGGCCATATCCGTCATATTCTCGGGGTCACCCGCACTTGCCCAGACGACACCGGAAGCCGTGGCGGTCGAAACCACGGCGACTGCAACCGATATTCCGGTCGCGACCGCAACCCCGACGACAGCAGCCGCTCCTGCAACGAGCTATAAAACAGCGGCCGACGGGTCCGTTTGCGAACTGCACGTCTGGCCGACAGAAAATTATCTCGGCATCAATATGG
>JAGPVK010000411.1 GCA_018067055.1 Sphingomonadales bacterium
CTCAATGAGACCCGAACGCTGTTCGGCGCGGGTTTCTTCGAGAATGGCGCGACGCGAGACAACGATATTGCCGCGCTTGCGATCCATCTTGAGGATCTGGAAGGGCTGGGTGATGTCCATCAGAGGAGTCACATCACGGACCGGACGGACGTCGACCTGGCTGCCAGGCAGGAAGGCGACGGCGCCGTCGAGGTCAACCGTGAAGCCGCCCTTGACGCGGCCGAAGATAACACCTTCGACGCGATTGCCTTCGTCATATTCTTTTTCAAGCTTGTCCCAGCTTGCTTCGCGGCGGGCGCGATCGCGGGACAGCATGGCTTCGCCATTCACATTTTCGATGCGGTCGACATAGACTTCGACTTCGTCACCGACAGAGATATTGGCTTTCTGGCCGGGAGCGGCGAATTCGCGCAGCGCCACACGGCCTTCTGATTTCAATCCTACATCGATGACAGCCATGTCATTTTCGATGCCGGTTACGGTGCCTTTGACGACGCGGCCTTCAAAGCCCTGGTCTTCGCCACCGAGTGATTCGTTTAACATTGCCGCGAAATCGTCGCGGGTTGGAAATGCCGTTGAGGCCATATGGTATAATCCTTGGTATTCGTTTTTTCGGGCCAAGCGGTTGGTTCCGCTGGTCTTGGACCAAAATTGCCGCGGCCACCTCATGTGACCGCCGCATCCATCAGAAAACTGCCGATATTTGGTATATGCAAGGCTAAGCACAAACGCCAAAAGCTGCGCCAAAGCCGAGCTGATTGCTTACCAGCCCGTCTAGCGCATCATTTGTCTGCTATGCCGGATCTTTGTCGCGCCGGCCGCTTATCTTCGCATTCACCAAGGCAATCGCCTGCTGAATGGCGGCGTCTATAGTCAAATTGGTGGTATCAAGCAAGTCTGCATCTGCGGCGGGCTTGAGCGGTGCCGTGGCGCGGGTTTGGTCGCGTTCGTCGCGTTGCAATATATCGGCAAGGATGTCGTCGAAATTGACTCGTTCGCCGCGCCGTTTCATTTCCTCGTAGCGCCGCACCGCCCGTGCTTCGGACGAAGCGGTCACAAACAGCTTTGCATCGGCATCCGGTGCGATGACCGTGCCAATGTCACGGCCGTCCAGTACGGCACCTGCGGGTTGATAGGCGAAATCCTTCTGGCGCTTGTCCAGCGCTCGTCTCACCTCCGGATGGACCGAGACCCGACTGGCCAGCCCGCCAACCACTTCACTGCGCAGACCGGGATTGTCGAGCAAAGCACCATCAAACACGCAAGCGGCGAGGGCATCGGCGGCATTGTCGGCATCGCCGCCCTGTTCGCTCAGTGTCCAGCCGACCGCCCGATAGAGCAGGCCGGTATCGAGAAAGGGCAGGGCAAAATGTTTCGCCAATTCCTTGGAGATCGTGCCCTTGCCCGAGGCAGTAGGTCCGTCGACAGCGATGATCATGGCCGAAGCCTCGCCTGGTCCCGGCGGGCCTTGATCAGGCCGCCAATGGCAATGATGATCCAGACGATTTCGAGCAGCAGGGATGCCAGATTGAAATGCACCATGAGCGATAGCGTCAGCAGGAGCGCGCCGAGCAGGTTGGTGCCATTATAGACAAACGGGTTCACTGCCTTGGCATAGACATTATAACCATAGGCAAAGACGATCAAAGCGCTGCCGAGCAGGCCGATCACATTGGCAGAGAATCCATCGATCATCAGGACGCCAACTGCTTCATTAAAGCATCAAACCCCGGAAAGCTCGTCTCGACCGGTCTTATATCATCAATGGTAAGTCCGCCCTTTGTCACCAGTCCAGCGACAGCGAAACTCATCGCGATCCGGTGATCCAGCGCGGTTTCGATCACCGGTTTGGCGCGTCCGCCGGATAGTGGCTTGCCGCCGCTGCCTTCGATCACCAGGCCATCGTCCTTCTCGGTTAGCTTGACGCCGAGCAGCTCAAGGCCTTTCGCCATTTGTGACAGCCGGTCAGACTCCTTGACCCGCAATTCGTGCAGGCCGCGGGTAGTGGTTTTACCGCTGGCCAGGGCCGCCGCGATAAACAGGACAGGAAATTCGTCGATCATGCTGGGGGCGATATGGGCGGGCACGTCGATGCCGGTGAGCGGGCTATGTTTGACGTGAATATCCGCGACCGGTTCGCCGCCGACCGTGCGCTGTTTCTTGAAGCTGATAGCCCCGCCCATATTCTGCAGCACTTCGAACAGACCGCTACGGGTCGGATTGATGCCGACATTCTCGATCAGGATATCCGATCCGGGAACGATCAAGGCGGCGACTGCCAGAAAAGCGGCAGAGGATGGATCACCCGGCACCTTGATCTTTTGCGGTTTGAGCTCCGCTTCGCCGGTCAGCGATATCACCCGGCTGCCATCCGCGTCCGTAGTCACGCTGATCTGCGCGCCGAAACCCTTGAGCATCGTCTCGCTATGATCGCGGGTCAGGACAGGTTCGATGATCCGGGTAATGCCTGGGGTGTTGAGGCCGGCCAGCAGAATGGCCGATTTGACCTGCGCAGAAGCAACCGGCAGGCGATATTCAATGGGGATGGCAGGGCAAATGCCTCTGACTGTGAGCGGCAGGCAGGCTTTGTGGTCGGAAGTCTCGCGTGCCCGAATGTCCGCGCCCATTTGCGAGAGCGGTTCGATCACCCGGCCCATCGGTCGCTTGGTCAGGCTGGCATCGCCGATGAATGTGGCGCTGATGGCGTGGGACGCGATCAAGCCCATCAGCAATCGTGTCGATGTGCCGCTATTGCCCATCTCGAGGGCCGCGTCCGGCTGCATCAGTCCGCCGACACCGACGCCATGGACCGTCCAGACGTCGTCCTTTTTTTCGATTCTAGCGCCCATCGCCCGCAGCGCGTCGGCGGTCGCCAGCACATCCTCGCCTTCCAGCAGGCCGGTGATCCGGCTCTTGCCGACGGCCAGCGCAGAGAATATCAAGGCCCGGTGCGAAATGGATTTGTCGCCCGGAACGGAAATTTTGCCGGAAAGCGCGCCAGACGGTTTGAACGTGGCTGGCTGTGGAGTGTTGCTGGTCATGTCAGAGCTTTGTTAGCGGAACGCACAAATGATTCGTGCAGGAATATCAAACGGCTTTTGACAGCGCCGCAAAGCTATGGCAAGGCGCGCCGGATTTCGCGGCTGATTTAGGCAGAGCTTGAATCGCCGCAGAGCAGACTTACCTATAAACGAATTGATTTAGACAGGATTTGGACACCAGCCATGGTTAAACCGGAATGGGGCACAAAACGCACATGCCCGAAATGTGGAACGCGCTTTTACGATCTGGGCAAAGAAGACCCGGCAACCTGCGTCGAATGCGGGGAAAGCTTTGTGCCGGAAGCCGTGCTGAAATCCAAGCAGCCAATGCCGTTTGAAGCCGCGCCGAAGAAAGACGCGAAGAAGGAAGCGGATTCGGTCGACGATGATGATTTGGACATCAACATCGATGATGATGATCCATCGCCGGACAATGAAGTTGATCTGGGTGGCGACGATGATCTGGGCGTCAGCAAAGGCAAAGGCGACGACGAACCAGCAGATACCTGATTTTTGATTTGCATATTGGAGGGCGTCTGGATTAAAGGCGCTCTTCAAATGGGGCCTTAGCTCAGCTGGGAGAGCGCTTCGCTGGCAGCGAAGAGGTCAGCGGTTCGATCCCGCTAGGCTCCACCAACCTTCGCTCGCTTCGCGAGCTACGGTTGGCAGGCCGCCCGGGAGCACGGGCGACAAAAAAATTCCCGAGCAGAAGCAACGGGCCCGAAGTGGGCGGCACTCGCAATCTGTTTTTCGACATATTTGTGAGCTAACGCCAATCCATGCCCAAAGTCCCAACCCATCATGACGCAATCATACTCGGAGCCGGTGGCGCCGGCCTGATGTGCGCTGCCGTGGCTGGACAGCGCGGTCGCAAGATCTTGCTGATCGACCATGCCGACGAACCGGGCAAGAAAATCCTGATCTCCGGCGGCGGACGCTGCAATTTTACCAATATCGGTACTGCGCCGGACCGCTATCTGTCGCAGAACAAGCATTTCGCGAAATCGGCCCTGAGCCGCTACTCTGCCAGCGACTTTATCGCGCTGGTTGATCAGTATGGCATCGACTGGCACGAAAAAACACTGGGACAGCTCTTCTGTGACGGTTCGGCCAGGCAGATTGTCGCGATGTTGCTGGACGAGTGCCCTGATCAGGCCGTCACAATGTCATTTGGCAAGGCGATCACCAATATCAGCCATAGCGATGGCCGCTATCGGGTTGAATATGGCGGAGAAACCGCTTTTGCGCCGTCCTTGGTGGTCGCAACCGGTGGTCCTTCGATCCCGAAAATGGGGGCAACCGGATTCGCTTATGATCTGGCCCGCCAGTTCGGCCTGAAGATTGTCGAGCCACGACCGGCGCTGGTGCCGCTGACTTTGGGCGGAGAAGAAACCCTGTTCCGGTCGCTGTCCGGCGTATCCGCACCGGTGATCGCGCGATGCGGAAAAACCGCGTTCCGGGAAGCGGCCCTGTTTACGCACAAAGGCTTGTCGGGGCCTGCGATTCTCCAGATTTCATCTTATTGGCAGCATGGCGAATCGGTTGAAATCGATTTTCTGCCAGATTTGGCGGGTGACTGGCTCACTCAGGCCAAGCAGCAATTGCCCCGGCTTTCCCTGAAAAAGGCTGTTAACGCGCATCTGCCTGCCCGTTTGACCGAGACATTGATCGAACGGATCGCGCTGGAAGGCGAATTGGGCAATCTGACCGACAAGAAGCTGGATGAGGCGGCTCGGCGCCTGTCCCATTGGCGCTTCATGCCCAATGGAACCGAGGGATTTGCCAAGGCAGAAGTTACGGCTGGCGGCATCAGCACGACGGAATTATCGTCCAAAAATATGGAAGCTAGGCAAGTGCCCGGTTTTTATGCTATTGGGGAAGCTGTTGATGTTACCGGCTGGCTCGGTGGCTATAATTTTCAATGGGCTTGGGCGAGTGGCCATGCTGCCGGCAAGGCAATATGATCCCCAGCGCAGACCGTTTAATAACAACATGATCTTCATAAACCGCAGGCGACTGGCAGTTCCGCGCGGCTTTCACATTTGCCACGGAATTAGAACATTATGCCTTTCTCGAAATTATCGCCGCTTCTCGCTGAAGCGCTTGCGGCGCACGAATATGACAAGCCCACGCCGGTTCAGGCTGCTGTGCTTGAACCAGAAGCGGATGGCCGCGACCTTATTGTGTCTGCCCAGACCGGCTCCGGCAAGACGGTAGCCTTCGGTTTGGCGATGGCGCCGCAATTGCTCGATGAAAACGGGCGGTTCCCGTTTCTGGTCGAACCGCTGGCTTTGGTCATTGCACCAACCCGCGAGCTTGCGCTGCAAGTGAGTCGCGAACTGACCTGGCTGTATCAGCCTGCTGGTGCCCAGATCGCGACCTGTGTCGGCGGTATGGACGCTTCGAAAGAACGCCGGACCCTGCGCCGTGGCGCGCATGTCATCGTCGGCACGCCGGGCCGTTTGCGCGACCATCTTGAACGCGGTGCGCTTGACCTGAAAAATCTGCGTGCAGCGGTGCTCGACGAAGCCGATGAAATGCTCGATATGGGCTTTCGCGAAGATCTCGAGGAAATTCTCGATGCCACCGGCGAAAATCGCCGGACCTTGATGTTCTCGGCGACGATCCCGAAGCCGATCATCAATCTTGCCAAACGCTATCAGAAGGACGCGCTACGTATCTCCACGGTTGGCGAAGACCGTGGCCACGGCGATATTGCCTATCAGGCGATCACCGTTGCGCCTGCCGATACCGAGAATGCGGTGGTCAATCTGCTGCGCTTCCATGAAGCAGAATCGGCGATGTTGTTCTGCGGCACCCGCGAAGCGGTCCGCCGTCTGCACGCCAGCCTGGTCGATCGCGGCTTCAGTGCGGTGGCGCTGTCCGGTGAACATACCCAGAGCGAACGCAACCAGGCGATGCAGGCCTTGCGCAGCAAACGTGCGCGCGTCTGTGTCGCAACCGACGTTGCTGCTCGTGGCCTCGATCTGCCGACCCTGAGTCTCGTTGTGCATGTCGACATGCCGCGCGATGCAGAGACTTTGCAGCATCGCTCCGGTCGTACCGGTCGTGCCGGCAAAAAGGGTACAGCGGTTATCATCGTGCCGTATCAGCGGCGCAAGCGGGTTGAATCGATGCTGCGCGGCGCGAACATCAATGCCGAATGGAAAGACGCACCGACCCGCGCCGACATTCGTAAGAATGATGCAGAGCGTCTGATCGAAACCCTGTTGCAGCCAGTCGAGATTGATGAAGATGATCTGGCATTGGCAAAACGCCTGATGGCCGAAAAAACGCCGGAAGAAATCGCCGCGATGCTGGTGCAGTCGCACCGCGCAAAAATGCCGGCTCCGGAACAGATGCTCGATCGTGGTGCCCAGTCGCAAGCCGCTCCAGGCGGTCCGCGTCCCGGCTTTGAAGATACCGTCTGGTTCAAGATGAATGTCGGTCATAACCAGCGTGCTGACGCGCGCTGGCTGTTGCCGGTATTGTGCCGCCGCGGTCATATTACCAAGAATGAAATCGGCGCGATCCGGATCAACGGTGACGACACATTGTTCGAAATTCCGCGTCGGGTGGTCGATAAGTTTACCGCTGCCATCGCTGAAAAGAGAGAATCGGGCGGGGATGATACCGATGATATCGTGATCACCCAGTTTGAAGGCAAGCCGCGCGATGAAGCCAAGCGCAACCGCAAGGGCGGACGCAGCGACAATGCCGGTGGCCAGCGCGATTACAGCAACGCCAGCAAGAAACATGGCGGCAAGCAGTTCGGCAAGAACAAATTTGGCGACAAGAAATTTGGCGACAAGAAATTCGGTGACAAACCGGGTGGTGGCGGCAAGCCTTATCAGAAGCGCAAGCCGGAAGGCGAAGGCGGCTCTGATGGCGGCGGACCAAAGCGCGAATTTGGTGGCGGTTTCAAAAAGAAATCCGACTTTAAAGGCGACCGCAAATCGGGCTCCGGTGGCAATTTTGCGGGTGGCGATAAAAAACCGCATCGCGGAAAACGTCCGTTTGAAGGTGGCAAGCCCCGCGGACCCAAATCCGACTGAACCAAACTGTGACCAGCGCCCTGGAAATACTGGTTGATGCGGACGCCTGCCCGGTAAAGGATGAAATTTACCGGGTGGCGGACCGTCATCAAGTGGCGGTGGTGATTGTCAGCAACAGCCCGTTTCGGGTCCCGGATCACCCGCTGGTCAGCAGGGTGGTGGTCAGCGATGCCTTTGACGCGGCCGACGACTATATTGCCGAACGCACCAGCGCCCGCACCGTTGTGGTTACGTCAGATATATTGCTGGCGGATCGCTGTGTGAAGGCGGGCGCGGCTGTGGTCGGGTCGAATGGCAAGCCATTTACAGCAAATTCCATCGGCGCGGCGGTAGCGACGCGGGCGATCATGGCCGATCTGCGCGCTGGCATGGGAACCGAAAATATCGGCGGCCCGCCGCCATTCAGCAAAGCGGATCGCTCCCGTTTTCTGTCTTCTCTGGATGAAATATTGGTACGCCTGAAGCGTCTCGGCTAGTCCAGAGTAACCCGGAAAATCAGGGCAAAGCTGCTCGCCGGTGCCAATGTTGCAGCGGTCGCGGTGATCGTTGAGCCGGCAATATAGGCGCCATAAGGGTCGCTTTCATCGGCACCGGTTGCATTGTCATCTTCCACCGTCGTCGCAGACCCGCAATTGCTGCCGCTCCGCATCGACCCTGTCGCATAGGTAAACGGACCGGTCAGGCTATCGGTTGCGACAACCGCACTCGCGCTGGCTGCGCCGCTGTTGCTGACCAGGATGCAATATTGCACGATGGCGTCCGGAATGCGTTTGGGGTTTGTCGAGCCATTGACCGGATCGCTGATGATCGAACTGATTTTGGTGACACTCAAGGTGGTTGTTGGTTTGCAGAAGGTGATATCGTGGATCGACATCGCCTGATTGCCCGACGCTGTCGGGGTGGTCGGCAGGTGATTGCCATATGTGACGGTTACCGAATCAACCGGAGAGGTGAAGGTTACCACGACATTGCCGAACGGGTCGGTTGCGCCGGATGCACCGTCGCCAATCACGCTGTTGCCGCTGACATAATTGGCCGTGTTGTTGGACAGGGTCGGCAGGACTGTGGCGCCATTATAGGTGCCGGTGATCGTCACCTTGTCGGTGAACTGGTTGGCGGCATAGTCGATATCGAATATCTTGAACTGAAGGCCGGGGACTGCCGTCGGCAAGGTGAGCTTGGTGCTGGAAACATGCGTTTCATTACCATTGTTCATGTAGAAATAGAGCGCCTGCGTGCCGGCTGCGCCGCCGCCGCTATTGTCGGTGGTGATCGCGGGCGTGCTGTTGACGAAGCCATTGGGGGGCTGGGTGACGGCAAAGGCAATATCGCCAAGGCCTGTGACACTATAGGTGTGACTGAGCGACCCCCCGGGCGACCAGATGGTCGGTGCGGCCCAGCTGAATGTGACCTGATTGGCAATCGGACATACCGAAGTCAGTGGCGGCACGTAACCGGGCAGACGTCCGCCTGCGGTAAAGCTGATACTGGCGTAATCGTCTTCACTGGTGACCCCGTTATTGGGGGTCGAATCGATATCCACGGCCGATGACGAGCGAATTTGCGCGATATTGGTGATCGTACC
>JAGPVK010000412.1 GCA_018067055.1 Sphingomonadales bacterium
CGAACGGCTGGCAAACGTAGATGGCACCCATCATCTTGCTTGGGGAGCGGTCAACATGGACGAGGACGACCACCCCGCCATCGCCGCTGCGCATGTGTTTCGCGATGATGAAACCAGCGATACCGGCGAGTTTGCCATCGCTGTTCTGGACCAATATCACGGTCTGGGCATCGCGCGGATATTGATGACGGCGATGTTTCTGGACTGCTATTGCGAAGGCTTGCGGCAATTGCAGATCGACATCCTGCGTGACAACAAGAAAGCCTCAGGACTGATTCGATCCGTTGGAGCCAAACCCCGTTTACTGGAAGGCCCGGTCGGGAGTTATAATCTCGTCATCGAGGAAGCAATTTCCGCGTTGCAAAAAATGGAAAATCCCACCGCTATCAAGGATGTCATGGCGGCCTTTGCAACAGGCTAACACCCAACCCATCGCCAAAATAATCAGAAACACGCTCTTCGAGGGAACCGATCGAATATGGCGGCGTTATCCCCTAGAGTCTCTGGTCGATGTTCAAGTTCACCTTTGATCAGAAGATTTGCGCCAGAAAGCACGGCTCCGACCAATTGTGTAAGTCGATGATCGCGCTTTCTGGCCAACCATCAAAATGGCTGCCACTGCCGAACCATATATACATGGCCCATACCCCTAGTTTTTCCTGCTATCGACAACCTTTTGCGATCTCGCTTTCAGGTCCTTGATGTCCGGCTGGTGGACGATGACCTCGATTGCTCTGGCCAGTGCATTGCGCGACGCTTCTGCTGCAGGTACGGCGAAGATGTCAGGCCATGACTGCGCCAGCGCCAGCAGGCAAAGCTGTATCCGCTGATGCACTTCCACCATCCCGGCGCCGTCGCGGGCAATTTTGGTGAAAAAATCGGTAAAAAAATCAGCTGTTTCGATTTCCGGACCATGGACTCTCGAATAGCGCGGATCCTCCGGATCCGCACAGGCTTGAGCCAACACCTCAAAACAGCGCAGTCCACTCTCCAGTACGGAAATGGCCGTGCCCGGATCGTTGACTGCCGGGGACAATGCCCGGGAAGCAATTTCGGAAAGCACTACCAGACCAAATCGGGGATCCTGATCAAAGCTGCGGTCATGCTCGATCAATATGGCATCCCGAAACGGCTGCGGATCACATTCGGTTGCCGCTTTGCCGGATAGGTAAAGCAAGGGCCGCGCTGGATAGATCAACTTCCCCGGATGAATCGCCAGATAGACAGTAAGACCATGTTTCTCGGCAGTTTCGTCGAGCAGCTCAAGGTCGATGGACGTCACCACACCGCTGGCAATATCGCAACGGACGGCAACTGCTTCGGATGGGATATCGACGGGTGGCTGAGCGTTCAAAAAGGGGTGCTGGCCGTGCCAGCGCAGCGCTTTGGCGGTGGCCCGCTCGACCCGCTCGATCAGATCATTCATTCTCCCGAAGGTCGACAGCTGCTGAATCCAGTTGATCAGCGTGCCGGTAATAAGAACGATGACCGCAATCGTCGCGAAGAACAGGATGATGCGGCCTCTGTCATCATAATAGCCGGCGGATAGTCCGATAATGCCGACAATGCTGAACAGAAATGTTCCAAGGAAGGTCGACAGCGCATTTTGCGACCGGTCATCGGCAAGCATGAGAGCGATGGTTCTCGGGGTCGCGGTGCTGGTGGCCGAACCATATGCCGATACCATGATCGAAACCGAAAATGCTATGACCGCCAGCATGCTGGAGGCCAGGATCGTCAATATATCCCCGACCGAACCGCTGGCGAGTTCCATATCCGATTCATAGGGAATCAGCGGACCGATCCATTCCGCCGCTGTCGCGGCCGCAATCGCGGCTACGCTAAATAGCATCGCCCGGAACCAGATTTTTTCTGGCAACCGTGATATATATTTCTTTATCGCCAAAATCATATGTCGTTCTTTTTCATTTTGCACGGTGGGGACGCGCGTAATCCGCGGATCTGTGCTGCCCCGCAACGGTCGATCGTCCTGATGTCTATTCCTGACATCCGACCACAATAGCTTTTTTTCGACACGCCTGCCAGCGCGGTTTCCCGCATTCTCGGGATCAGAAGGATCACCTTGACCGCAACTCAAGTCGGCTCAGGATCAACCAGGCCGAGGACAAGACGATGGTCAACCTGATCAGGCTTTCCAGCAATCAGCGAGATGGTCGTCGGTCATCCCGATCGCCTGCATATAGGCGTAGATGATGGTGCTGCCGACAAAACTCATGCCGCGTTTTTTGAGCGTTCTGGAAATTGCGTCGCTGATCGGCGATGTGGTCGCCATATCGGAAAAATGCAGGGGGCGATTGACGGGCGGATTGCCATCCAGATGATCCCATAGCCAGGCATCAAAACTGCCAAACTCCCTTTGCATCTCCAGGAAGACCAGTGCGTTCTTGCGGACCGAATGAATCTTGAGCCGGTTGCGGATAATCGCCGGCTCCTCGCGCAAGGCGTCCAGCTCTGCATCACCCATTGCAGCACAGCGTCCTATATCAAAATCATGAAAGGCCGTTCGATAGCCGTCGCGTTTGCGCAATACGGTCTCCCAGCTCAGGCCAGCCTGCGCGCCTTCGAGGATCAGATTCTCAAACAGCAATCGGTCATCATGGACCGGCACACCCCATTCCCGATCATGATATTCACCATAAAATTCCTTGCCCGCCTGCCCACCGAAGCACCGGTGTTTTCCATCCGTTCCAACTATTGTCATGATCATCGACTAGACGGTCCGGCCGTTTCCGACAATTTTATTCAGCAGGCTGGATGCCCGATGTCCGGTCCTGGTCCGGACCCCACCAGCCAATCCGCCGCTTGGTCCAGTTGATCAGCCGCGGAAGCGGCGCGTTGCGATCCATCCATTCGGCATAATCCTTATAGGCAGGGTCGGCCAGCAGATGCTTCTCTTCGGTCTTCGCGCGCCAGTAATAGACGCCGCTGACCAGTGCCATCAGCGCGGTGTTGCGCACGGAGTCGGTAACAGTGCCCGAGGTCACCAGAAACGGCATGCTTGCCAGCCACCAGAAGGCATTTTTCGCGACATAGGCAGGATGCTTGGTCCAGCTGTAAGGGCCGTGAGTCAAAATTCCGCGATGAGTGAGATTGGAAAAGCGCAGGCCAAATGCGACGGTCGCCCAGGCGTAGACCGCGGTGAGCAAAACCAAAATTCCGCCCCAGATCGGAAGCAGCCCTGGCTGGCCTTCAAGCCAAAATGCCCAGTCGGCGGTGTTGACATGATAGTTGAGCGGGCCATCGTCGCCCATCAGGATGAACGGTGGATAGCACATCAGCGCCGCAACCCAGCCCGCCAGATAGGGATTTGCGGTGCGGATATGGGCATCAAGCGGCTTCATTGTCAGCAGATAGCCAACCGTTGCAAACTGGACATCGACAACGAACATCGCCGTTATCAGCCAACCGGCGATTGCCACTGGATCGCCGGAGATTTCAGCCAGATCAAGCCGGACCAGATCACCGAAGCCGCCGGGCACGATCGAGATCATGAAAGCCAGAAAAAATCCCTTCACCGCCCAAGCGCGCAGATGGTGGTAAATCTGTTCTCGATCAAATGCGCTCTTCCTGCCGGTCAGCAATTGGCCAAAATGCCAGGCCCCATCGCGCGGTTCGATGGTGAAGCGATCCATGATCAGGACATAGGGGATGGACAGCACGAACAGCCACGGCGCAGCGGCTTCCATCATTTCCATCGAAAATTGATATTGTCCGGTCCAGTACCAGCGACCGACACAATAGATCGTCGCGATAAGTCCCCATGTTGTCCACAGGCCAGCCAGTTTCACGAGGCTGATGTCGAAGGTCTCTTTGAGCATTTTTGGATTGTGCCAGTCGATTCCGGTCGATGGCCGCAAATGAACCTTGTCCATCAGCAGCGACCAGATCACCATCGGCACAGCACAGGCAAAGCAGGCAGCGAGCGCGGAATAGGATCCGTCCATGCCATATTGTCGGGCTATCATTATCCACGAAGCCAACCCGATCAGGCCAGCCACACCAACGCCATGGGACACCGCTGACCGCGGGCGTGGATCATTATTAACGGGTTTTTGTCCGAACATGCGCCGACTTTAACCAGAAATGGTAAGCAAGCGGTGAACAAAGCAATAGTAAGGAAAATCCGCGGATTGGCCTAGGAAAATCGCCCAGGATCCCCTATATCATCTTGTAAAGGTGGGTGGAATCAATTGATGATAAAAAACGGGAATGTTATGAAAAATATTGGACTGTCGCTCTCGGTCGCCGTTCTTGTGGCTGCTTGCACCAATGGTGACGATGCACAGGCTAACGGCAATACATCTGCAGAGAAACAGGCGATGTCCGATATCTCACCGGTCGACCGCAAGCCTTTCCATGCCACAGAAATTGCCGGTTTTGATGAACCATGGGCTATGACTTTCCTGCCCGATGGCCGGATGCTGGTCAGCGAAAAAGCGGGCAAGCTGCAGCTGGTCGATGCCAAAGGGCAGAAAACCGAGATCGGCGGCGTACCCGAGGTTGACTATGGTGGTCAGGGCGGCTTCGGCGACATCGTGCTCGCTCCCGATTTTGCGACCAGCAATATGGTCTATTTGAGCTGGGTTGAAGCCGGAGACAAAGATACACGCGGTGCCGTGGTCGGTCGGGCGCGGCTGGAACTGAAGGGTCAGAAACCGGCCCTGAAAAATCTGCAAACTATCTGGAAGCAAAATCCGAAAGTCGAGGGGCGAGGACATTTCTCGCATCGCATCGCCTTTTCACCGGATGGCGAATATCTGTTCATAGGTTCGGGCGAGCGGCAGAAATTTGACCCGGCCCAGGATATGGCAGCCAATCTCGGCAAGATCGTCCGGCTATATCCGGATGGCACGATTCCGAAGGACAATCCTTTTGTCGACAAGGACGGCGCGCTTCCGGAAATCTGGTCGCTCGGCCACCGCAATATTCTCGGGCTTGCCTTTGATAGCAAAGGGCGTTTGTGGAATCAGGAAATGGGCCCGAAAGCGGGTGACGAACTGAATCTCGTTCAGCGCGGCACCAATTATGGCTATCCGATTGTCTCGGAAGGCGATCATTATGATGGCAAGAAAATACCCAATCACGACACCCGTCCCGAATTCGCCGCACCCAAGGTAGCGTGGGTGCCGACGATCGCACCGAGCGGTCTGATCTTCTATTCCGGCGATCTGTTCCCGGCCTGGAAAGGCAGTGCGTTTATGGGGGGCCTCGCCAGTCAGGCGCTGATCCGCGTCAGTTTCGATGGCGATACCGCCAAGGAAGCCGAACGTTTCCTGATGGACAATCGTATCCGTGAAGTGGAGCAGGGACCGGACGGTGCCATCTATGTTCTGGAAGACGGCGAAGGTGGCCGGTTGCTCAAGCTGACGCCGACCAAATAGGTCGTTTTCAATCGGTGATCATTGCGAAGCGGTGGTTGTCGTCCCGGACAGGTCGCTCAGGAAATCACGTACGCGCTTGGCGTTAATCCCCAGATCGTGGACGCCTGCGCGGCTGACCGAACGGACATCGATAATGCTGGCGGCTCCGTTTTCCGCCGCTCTGGCACGGATGACAATGTCATCCTTGAACCGGAACAGCGAATAGGTGTCGGTGGCTTCCAGATTGCCTGCTGCCGGGTCGACGCTGACGATATCCCAGCCGCGATCTTCCGCCAGTCTTTTGTCTTTTTCGATAACCACAGCGACCGGCTGATCGATCCGGACCGAACGAATGTCCGGATAGGCGTCCTGATGCAGGGTTGCCCAGCGCTGGCGCGGGTTCATCCCGGCCATATCGCTATCATCCGCTCCGGGGATTTTATCCCAATTGTCATCGCGCAACCGTAGCCCCGTAAATTGCGGCGGATCAGCAAGGTCGGTGGTGATGTCGTGAATAGCAGGCAGGCTCAGCATGGCTGAGCCATAAGGAGCGAGATAGGCGAGAAAGCCAAGCGCCGCGGCCATTCCCAATCCGATCAGCGGCCAGCGGGTCTCGCGGCCTTGACGCCGGTTCAGCACGATGAAGGCAATGGCGAGGAGCAACGCGGCCACCGCCATCAGGATGATCCAGGGCACCGCCGCGAGACCCGCCTGCCGGGCCCACAGACCGATGCCGCTGCCCCCGGCGGCAATGATGAAAGCCAGAGGAGCGCCAACACCGAACAGCGCTATCAGCCAACCCTTTGGATCGCGCCGCAAAGAAGCCAGCCTGAACGGTTTCACCTGATTCGGTGGTGACGGCGAATGGTCAGCAGACGGTTCGGATTCCTGATTCTGGTCGGACACGCGCAAACTCCCTTAACAGAACAATCTTTTAGCTGGCGCTATGCCATCATGCAAATGCTACCTATCCCACTCGACTTTTGCATCGAAGCGGAGTAGCGCGCGCTTTTCCTGCAATATGAGACCAACGACTTTGACCAGCATCATTCCTCTCGCGGAAATCGACCCGCAACTCGTCGAAGCCTTGCTCGACGCTGCCTTCGGCACCGACCGGCACGACCGTACTGCCTATAAATTGCGCGATGGCATGGACATGCTGGAAGGCCTGTCGCTGGCCGCCGTGGACCTGGAAAAACACGAGTTGCTCGGTTCGATTCAATGCTGGCCGGTCGCGTTGACCGATGAAGACGGTCAGAAGCACCCGATGATCATGGTCGGTCCGGTCGCGGTTTACCCGGATTTTCAGCGCGAGGGCATTGGCCGGGCGATGATGACAGCGTTGCTGAAGGAAATTCAGCCCGATGATCCGCTGCCGCTGGTGATGATCGGTGATCCGGAATATTACGAGCGCTTCTTCGGTTTTTCCGCACAAGGTACCGGAGGATGGACACTGCCTGGGCCATGGGAGCCATCACGGCTGCTGGTCCGCAACAATCCGGCCCATCCCTTGCCGAAAACCGGCACGCTCGGACCATGGACACAATAGCGAGTCTAAAGCTTTACAGACATGGCGCCGGGCAATAGTCCGGTTCCATGCCCTACACGCCTCCACCCGAACTCGCCTCGCTTTCGATAGCGGAGATCGCCGAACTGGCGGCAGCGCAGAAACTGCCCCCGGTCGATCAATGGGATCCGCAAGAGACCGGTGACAGCGAAATGCGTATTGCCGCCGACGGCACATGGTATCATCAGGGCGACCCAATCAGGCGACGCGCCATGGTCCGCGCCTTTTCCAGCATCTTGCGACGGGAACCGGACGACAGCTATGCGCTGGTCACGCCTTATCAGAAGCTGAGCATCGTCGTCGAGGATGCGCCCTTCGTCGCGGTTGAACTGGAAAGCGAAGGCAGCGGCGCTGATCGGACTCTGGCATTTCGGCTGAATACCGACCATCTGGTGGTTGCCGATGCTGACCATCCGCTGCGCTTTGGAGCAGACAAGCCGCAGCCCTATCTGCAGGTGCGGCGCGGTCTGGAAGCGTTGCTCGCCCGGCCGGTCTATTATCAGCTTGCAGAACTGGCGCTGGAGGAAGGTGGCGATCCCATCGGTATCTGGTCGGCTGGCATTTTCTTTCCGATGGCAACCGATTGATGACCCTGCGCGACCGGCTCGAAAAGGCACTGGTGCGAGGACATGAAAATGACCTCGACCATCTGCTCTATAATGAACGCGACCATATCGATGACCTCAAGATCCTGCGCGACGCCGCGGTGCTGATCGCGGTGACCGATCGTCCTGATCCCGGCGTGATTTTCGTCCAGCGGCCACAGCATATGCGCAACCATCCCGGGCAGGTTGCCTTCCCCGGTGGCAAGATTGACCCCGGCGACCGCGATCCGATCGACGCGGCACTGCGCGAGGCCCATGAAGAAGTCGCGCTCGACCGCAGCCATGTCGATATCATCGGCATGACCGACACGTTCCAGTCGGGCAGCGGATACAATATCCAGCCGGTGCTGAGCGTCATCCCGCCCGACCTGCCCTTCATCGCCGACCCCGGCGAGGTCGAAAGCTGGTTTGAAGCGCCGCTCGATTTTCTGCTAGATCCGAAAAACCGCACCATCCACGAAGGCACGTGGAACGGACGCAAACGGCATTATTATGAAATCTACTGGCAGGACTATCGCATCTGGGGGATCACCGCCGGGATTTTGAACAATCTCGGGAAAAGACTGGGTTGGGAACCATGAAACTGCCACCGTCAGACTGGACCAAAAGACGCGGCCTCGCCGCCCTGATCGCTGCACTGGATGGCAAGGCGCGCTTTGTCGGAGGAGCCGTGCGAGACAGCTTGCGGGGAGCCGAAGTAAAGGACGTGGATATCGCCACGCCGCTGCTGCCCGATGATGTGATGGATCGGCTCAGGGCCGCATCGATCAAGGTCATCCCAACCGGTATCGACCATGGCACGGTGACCGCATTGCTGCCCGACGGACCGGTCGAGATCACGACGCTTCGCCGCGATGTTTCGACCGACGGGCGGCGGGCAACGGTGGCCTTCAGCGACGACTGGCGGGAGGATGCAGCGCGGCGCGATTTCACCATTAACGCGCTCTTCGCCGACCCTGAAACGCTGGAGATTTTTGATTATTTTGACGGCCTGGAGGATCTCGAACAGCGCCGAATCCGCTTTATCGGATCAGCAGCGGAACGGATCGCCGAGGATCATCTGCGGATCATGCGCTATTTCCGTTTTCTGGCGCGCTTCGGACTGGACGAACTCGAAGCGGAAGCCTTTCAGGCCTGTGCCAACGCTGCACCCAGGCTGGGCCAATTGTCCCGCGAGAGGGTTGCGGATGAACTGCTGAAATTGCTCGCCACGGATGATCCGCGCTTTGCCGTCGGCAAGATGCTGGACGCGAAAATTTTCGACCATATCATCGCCGAAACTGATGAGCAGGCGGGGGCTATGCTGGACCGGCTTGTCAACCGCGAACAAACCCACACCGCCAAGCCCAGCGCGGTTCGGCGCTTCGTGGCTTTGCTGCCCAAGGATCGGGACAAACAAAGCGCCATCGCCAAAAGCCTGAAACTTTCAAAGAAATTGCAGAAGGCAATTATCGATCGCTCTCCCGCGCAACTTGATGCCGGACTGCAGCTTGACCCCGCGCTTCTTCAGCGCGCCGATATCATCCGGGCTCTCGCCTATCGCACCAGTGTGGAAACCGCCCGCGATGTCGCCCTGCTTTTTGCCGACGATGCAATACTGTCTGAAATGCTGGCTCAGCTCAAAGACTGGACCCCGCCGATCTTTCCGATGAGCGGCGGCGATTTGATCGAGCGGGGCCTGAAACCTGGCCCGATTGTGGCCCGAACTTTGGCAAATATCGAACAGGCGTGGATCGACAACGGCTTCCCGGATGAAAAATGGGTGACAGAATTTGCTGACGGTCTTGATTTCAATCGTGGGACATGAGCAAAGTCGTATCGAGATACGAACGATATTCACAGGGCAGTAACGAACCCTGGTGAGCAGGAAAGTAAGAGAGGCAGCAGATGACAGAGGCTCCGGCAAAAAATACCCTGGTTGAAATGGTCCCATCGCCGCGCAGCAATGACAGCACGCACTGCATCGCAGCAGACTATGACCGCCTCTACCGGGAAAGCATCGACGATCCCGACGGCTTCTGGTCCCGGCAGGCCGAGCGGCTCGACTGGCAAACCGCCCCCGGCAAAATAGCCAACTGGTCCTTCGATCCGGTCTCGATCAAATGGTATGAAGATGGCGTACTGAACATCTGCCACAACGCGGTGGACCGGCATGTCGCTACCGGCAACGGCGATGTCACCGCGCTGATTTTTGAACCCGATGATCCGCAGTCGCCCGGCCGCACAATCTCTTATGCCGATCTGCTGGCAGAGGTCATCAAAATGGCCAATTGCCTGAAGAAACTGGGCGTCCGGAAAGGCGACCGGGTCACCATCTATATGCCGATGATCCCCGAAGGCGCGATCGCCATGCTCGCCTGCGCCCGCATCGGCGCGATTCACAGCGTGGTCTTTGGCGGCTTCTCCCCCGATGCGCTGGCTGGCCGGATCGAGGATTGCGACAGCAGGTTCGTGATCTGTGCGGACGGCGGACGGCGCGGCGGAAAACCGGTGCCGCTCAAGGCCAATGTCGATGCCGCGCTGGAAAAGGTTGCAGTCGATGCCGTGCTGGTCATCAACCACACCGACAGCGATGTCGGGATGATCGAAGGACGCGATCACTGGTATCATGAAATTTCCGCCGACGTCCCCGCGGATTGCGCCTGCGAGCCGATGAACGCCGAGGATCCGCTGTTCATCCTTTACACCTCCGGATCGACCGGCAAGCCGAAGGGCGTGCTGCATACGACCGGCGGTTATGCAGTCTGGGTGGCAACGACGTTCCACTATGTGTTCGACTATCAACCCGGCGAGATTTTCTGGTGCTCGGCCGATATCGGCTGGGTCACCGGTCACAGCTATATCGTCTATGGTCCGCTGATCAACGGCGCCACCGAGATCATGTTCGAGGGCATTCCCAATTATCCGGATCATGGTCGCTTCTGGGAAGTGGTCGAAAAGCACAAGGTCAATATCTTCTACACCGCACCAACTGCGATCCGCGCCTTGATGCGCGAGGGTGATGGTCCGGTCAAAGCGCATGACCGATCGTCGATCCGCCTGCTCGGTACGGTCGGTGAACCGATCAATCCGGACGCCTGGCTGTGGTATTATAATGTGGTCGGCGATGGAAAATCGCCGATTGTCGACACCTGGTGGCAGACCGAAACCGGCGGCATCATGATCACCACCCTGCCCGGCGCGCATGGCATGAAGCCGGGCAGCGCTGGCAAGCCCTTCTTCGGAGTCCAGCCGCAGCTGGTCGATGGCGATGGCAACATTCTGGAAGGCGCAACCGACGGCAATCTGTGCCTGATCGCCAGCTGGCCGGGACAGGCGCGCAGCGTTTATGGCGACCATGAACGTTTCATCCAGACCTATTTTTCGACCTACAAGGGCAAATATTTCACCGGCGATGGCTGCAAGCGCGACGCGGATGAATATTACTGGATCACCGGACGCGTGGACGATGTGATCAATGTCTCGGGCCACCGGATGGGCACGGCAGAAGTGGAATCGGCACTGGTCTCGCATCCCAAGGTCGCCGAAGCGGCGGTGGTCGGCTATCCGCATGATATCAAGGGACAGGGCATCTACTGCTATGTCACACTGAACGCAGGCGAGCCGTCATCCGAGGAACTGGTGGCCGAATTGCGCCAGCATGTCCGCAAGGAAATAGGGCCGATCGCTACGCCCGATCACCTCCATCTGACCCCTGCGCTGCCCAAAACCCGCAGCGGCAAGATCATGCGGCGCATCCTGCGCAAGATCGCCGAGAATGACCATGGCGCGCTGGGCGACACCTCAACGCTGGCTGATCCAAGCGTGGTCGATGCGCTCGTCGAGGGGCGTTTGAACAAGTAACGTGCTCCGGACTTGATCCGGAGCTCTGGCGGCGAGAGGTGGCCCTGGTGGCGCAGGGCTCCGCATCAAGTGCGGAGCACAAATCTAGCCATCAAAGCCCACAAACACCGCGGCCTCGTCAACCGACTTGCGCGTCGACACCACCGCGTTGGCCGGAAAGCTCTCGTCCGGCCAGCCCAGCGCAATGCTTTTCATGATCACCTGATCCTCGGCGATTCCGGCATGTTCGCGGACCACCGGCGATTGCATGATGCCCTGGCTGTTGATCACCGTGCCCAGCCCACGTGACCATGCCGCGTTGACCAGCGCCGTCGCAACGGCGCCGCAGTCAAAGGGCGTGTCGTCGCTGCCGTCGACCGCGCGATCATAAGTTATGATCACGCATACTGGCGCGTCGAACTGCCGGAAGCCCCGCATCACCCAGTCCTGCCGCGCATCCTTGTCATCGCGCTCGATCCCCATCGCCGAAAACAGCTGCTTCGCGACGCCGATCTGCCGCTCGCGGTGCGGGCCGGCAAAGGCCGGTCCAGTCCGAAACTCGCGCGATTGCGGCACACCAGCCAGCATCCGCTCGGTGTTGCCCGCCCGAATTTTTTCCAGCGGCTCGCCAGTGATGACATAGAAGCTCCACGGCTGTGTATTCATCGACGAAGGCGCGCGCATCGCCAGTCCGAGAATCTCCTCGATAAGTTCTTTTGGCACCGCTTCCGGTTTATATCCGCGTATGCTGCGACGACCGAGGACAACTTCATCAAACTTCATGACTGGCTCCGTTTACAAATATCCGTCGCTGGCTAGCGGACAAATGGCGAGATGCAAAGCCCGCTATTGCCAGTGGATCGATGGACGCCGCCTGTGTCGTGAAGCAGCCACTCTATTTGGATGCACAGCGCGGATAATCTGTTAAGCCAAACTCATGAAAGAATATTTTGAACGCCACAAACAGCCCTGGACCAGCGAAGAAATCCAGAAGCTTCATGCCTTTGCCAAAAAGGGCATGACCCTCAAGGCCATCGCCAAGGCCCTGACCCGCAGCGAAGAATCGATCCGGACGCGGACCAAGCTGGACAAGCTCAAGATCGCCAAGAAGCGCTGAATTCTGGCACTGGACAAAACGTCAACCGAACCTCAAGCCCGTGGTATCCGAATCTTGTCGACCAGCCAGCTGATCTCCTTCGGCGGCGCGGCGGTGAATTTCGCCACTGCAATCGCCACCGCAAAATTCAAGACCATCCCAATAACAGCGATGCCTTCTGGTGATATTCCAAACAGCCAGTTGGCGGCCACATTGCTTTCCGGAGACCAGAGCTTGAACCAGCCGATATAGAGGAAGGTGAAGCTCAGCCCCGTTACCATTCCCGCAATCGCGCCTTCGCGGTTCATCCGTTTGGAAAATATCCCCATGAAGATTGCCGGAAATAGTGAGGCTGCGGCCAGACCAAAGGCAAAGGCAACCACCTGCGCGACCCAGCCGGGCGGATAGATGCCGAGGTAACCAGCGACAACAATCGCCGCAGTCGCAGCGAGGCGCGCAGCGAGCAGCTCCCCTTTTTCGGTGATTTGCGGCCTGAAGGTACTCTTCAGCAAATCGTGGCTGATTGACGAGCTGATCACCAGCAGCAATCCCGCCGCCGTCGACAGCGCCGCCGCCAGTCCGCCCGCCGCGACCAAAGCGATCACCCAGCCAGGCAGATTGGCGATCTCCGGATTTGCGAGGACCATGATATCCCGATCGACATAGACTTCATTGGGATTATCATCGGCTGCGACATTTTCCACCACACGTTCGCCATTGGTGCCGGTGCTTTCGGCAAATAAGGGCGCGCCCTGAAAGGCATCGCCCTTGCCTAGCTGCATCTTGCCGTCGCCGTTCTTGTCGCGCCAGGCGATCAAATCGTTGCTTTCCCAGTTCTTGAACCATGCCGGCGCTTCTGCATAATCGGTATCCTGTACGCTATCGATAAAGTTGAGCCGGGCAAAGGCGCCGACAGCCGGTGCCGTCGTATAGAGCAAGGCGATAAACACCAGCGCCCAGCCCGCCGACTTGCGCGCGTCCGACGCCTTGGGCACGGTGAAGAACCGGACGATCACATGCGGCAGGCCCGCCGTGCCGACCATCAACGCCAGGGTGATGCAGAAGACATCGATCATCGACTTCTCGCCGCTGGTATAGGCGGCAAAGCCCATGTCCTGCAGCACCAGATCGAGCTTCTGCAGCACATAAAGTCCGGACCCGTCATTGACCGTCGATCCCAGCCCCAGCTGCGGCACCGGATTGCCGGTGACCAGAAAGCTGATGAAAAAGGCCGGCACCATATAGGCGAAGATCAGCACGCAATATTGCGCAACCTGCGTATAGGTAATGCCCTTCATCCCGCCGAGCACAGCATAGACGAAGACGATAGCCATGCCGATGATCACACCGAGGTTGATCGGCACATCAAGAAAGCGCGAAAAGACGATTCCGACCCCGCGCATCTGGCCGGCGATATAGGTGAAGCTGATGAAGATCAGGCAGATCACCGCAACCACCCGGGCGGCCTTCGAATAGTAACGCGTGCCGATAAAATCGGGCACCGTATATTGCCCGAATTTTCTGAGATAGGGCGCGAGCAGCAGCGCCAGCATCACATAGCCGCCGGTCCAGCCCATCAGATAGACCGACCCGTCATAGCCGGAAAAGGCGATGATCCCGGCCATTGAAATGAAGCTCGCCGCCGACATCCAGTCGGCTGCGGTTGCCATGCCGTTGACGATGGGGTTCACCCCGCCGCCAGCGACATAAAATTCCTTGGTCGTCCCCGCGCGCGAGGCGATCGCGATGCCGATATAGAGCGCGAAGGACAGGCCGACGAACAGATAGATGAGGGTCTGGGTTGCCATCAGCCGCGCTCAGTCATCAAGGTCATATTGGCGCTCGATCCGTTTCATCCGGACGCTGTAAAAGACGATCAGCAGGATGAAGCAATAGATCGCACCCTGCTGCGCGAACCAGAAACCGAGCGGATAACCGCCGATGGAAAACTGATCGAGAAAGTCCCGGAAGAGGATTCCGGCACCAAAGGAAACAACGAACCAGATCGTCATCAGGATCGAGAGCAAACGAATATTTTGCGACCAATAAGCCGTTTCATTGGCGCTGGTTGCCAACCGGTCCGGATCCCCCTGCGGTGCGTCCAGGTTATCATCGGACATATTGCCTCCCCCTTGTTGCTTGTTGCCGACCAAACTAGGGGGCAAGGCAAAATTGCGCAAACAGCTTTTGATATTCCGATGGACGGGCAAATCGAGACACCCGGACCCATTGCCCTGCCGCTTCCGTTTGATATGCCAGCATCCGATCGCCCACGGCACTTGCGCGATTGGTCTAATGATTTCCGAAAGAGTAAATCTGATCGAATAGATCACGGAATGTCATGGTGAACGGCTCTACTTTTACCGACAATCGATAATGAATATTGTTCGCTTGATTCCCCGAATCACGGGGACTCTAATCAAACGGACCCGAATAGGGTCGCCAATTCGGGTCAAATTTTTCTATTTCTTGCAATGGCCTTAACCATGTTTGTTAATCTTAATTGACTGGCAGCAGCACGTTGGCTACGGGCCACATATGTCGAGTAGGTGACAGGAGTAATTATGCGTGAGAATGATGATATAATTTTTTCCGATAATGAAATCGGAAAACCCGTCGATCGCTCGCTCGAAAAAAACTAGAATGACAACCTCAAATAGTCAAATAGACGAGGATCGCTCCATCGATCCCGCCAAAACTGCTGCACTCTTGTTGAAGAGCCGCGCCGTCCGTATCGAGCAATTACGAAATGACCAGCCTGATATTGATGATATCTCCTGGCATATTTTGCTGGATCTGAAGGTTTCGATGAACGCCGACCAACCCGTCACAATGCTTGACCTTGCGATCAGGCTCAACGTGGCGAAGAACATCATGGTCAGATATGTAGAATATTTGATTGGCACCGAACTGATCGACAAGCCTGCAGATGCTCTGCACAAGGATCTCGTGCCATTGAAATTAACCGCATCCGGCGATGCTTTGACCGGCGATATCCTTCAAAAAATCAGTCAGGAACTGGTCAACGGCTAGCGCCGTTATATGCCCGGAAACTAGGCCGCT
>JAGPVK010000416.1 GCA_018067055.1 Sphingomonadales bacterium
AGAACCCGACGTCGTGACGCTTGATCTCGGACTGCCGCCGGATCCTGACGGCACCACCGAGGGCTTCGCGACCATGGATGCGATATTGAGCCTGAAGCCCGATACCAAGGTCATCGTGGCTTCCGGCCATGGCGAAAAAGCCAGTGCCTTGCGGGCGATTTCCGGTGGCGCCTGGGATTTTTACCAGAAACCGGTGGATATCGATGAACTGGGTCTGATTGTCCGTCGTGCCTTTCATGTGCACAGGCTGGAACAGGAAAATGCCAGTCTTGCCGCGCGGGGCAATGGCGAGGGTTATATATTGGGCCAGATCATCACCGGTGCACCGGAAATGCTGAAAGTTGCACAGATGGTTGAGCGCGTCGCCAACACCAATGCGTCGGTGATGCTGTTGGGGGCGAGCGGGACCGGCAAGGAATTGCTGGCCAAGGGACTGCATGATTCGAGCGATCGGCGGGACAAGGCCTTTGTCGCGATCAATTGCGCGGCGATTCCCGAAAATCTGCTCGAGTCTGAACTGTTCGGACATGAAAAAGGCGCGTTTACCGGAGCGATCAAGACCACCGAAGGAAAGATCGAGCAAGCCGATGGCGGCACGCTGTTCCTGGATGAAGTCGGGGACATTCCGCTGCCGCTACAGGTAAAATTGCTGCGCTTTCTGCAGGAGCGCGTGATTGAGCGGATCGGCGGACGCAAGCCGATCGCCGTCGACACGCGGATCGTCTGTGCAACCCACCAGAATCTGGAACAGATGATCAAGGAAAACGCGTTTCGCGAGGACCTCTATTATCGTCTGGCCGAGATCGTGATCAAAATCCCGCCCTTGTCCGGACGTTCGGGCGATGCGAGCCTGCTGGCCCGGCATTTCCAGAAAAAATTTGCCGAGGAGATCAATCCGGCGGTCAAGGGACTGGCACCTGACGCGCTGGCTGCGCTCGAAGCCTGGCACTGGCCGGGAAATGTGCGCGAGCTGGAAAACCGGATCAAGCGCGCTGTGATCATGGCCGACGGCAAGATGATCGGTGCAAAAGACCTTGATCTGGATGTTGATCAGGATGCGGCAACCGACCTGCTGAACCTGAAGGCGGCGCGGGAAGCGGCGGACCGTTCGGCAATTCTGCGCGCCATTTCCCAGACCAGCGGCAATATTTCCAATGCGGCCAAATTGCTCGGGATCAGCCGCCCGACGCTCTATGACTTGCTCAAACAATATAAATTGCAGCAAGCCAGTTAAGCCATGCTGATTAATCTTTTGCAAAAACTGCGTTTCGGCAGCAAGCCAGTCATTCTTGCCGCGGTGCTGGCGGGGGCGATGATCGGCGTTCCGACGGCAATATATGGTGCCAGCCAGGGCAATGCAGATGCACGGGAAGCCTTTGCCAATGCCGAGAAATTTCGATCCAATCGGGATATGAGGTCGGCGCGGATCGAGTTGATGAATGCAATCAAGTCCGATCCGGAGTGGATCGACGCACGGGTGGCGCAAGCCGAGGTGTTGCTGAGCTTGCGGGATGGACTGGGTGCGGAAGCGGAACTCGACCGGGCCGTCGCACTGGGCCTGGGCGCCGCTGCGGTGCGGCATCTTTACGGTCATGCCTATTTCCTGCAGGGCGAAGTGCAAAAGGCGCGTGAGCAACTGATCGCTGGCGATATTCCCCCGAAAAATCAGGGCTATGCGGCGCGGATCATGGGCAAGGTCGCAATCCAAATGGGGGATCCACAGCTGGCCAGCACGGCCTTCAACCGGGCGATGGAACTGGATAGTAACAATCCTGATCTGTGGGTCGATATCGCGCGCTTTCGGGCCGATACCGGCGATCAGGCCGGTGCGACAAACGCGGTCGACAAAGCGGTCAAACTGGACCCGAAAAATATCCGCGCCTTGCAATATCGCGGAGAGTTGCTGCGGTTCCAATTTGGTTTGGGTGCTGCACTGCCGTGGTTCGAGCGAGCGCTGGAGATTGACCCCAATGACGTGCCGCTGCTGATGGAATATGCGGCAACGCTGGGCGACATGGGGCGAATGACCGATATGCTGGTCGTTGCGCGAAGGATCATTTCGCTGGACGGCAGCAACCCGCGCGCGTTTTTCATGCAGGCGGTACTGGCTGCGCGCGCTGGCCAATATGGTCTGGCGAGACGGTTGATGCAGCAGACCGGAGGCGTGATCGACAATGTCCCAGCGGTATTGCTGGTTCAGGGCATTATCGAGCATGGCGAGGGCAATTACAACGCCGCCATCGACAAGTTCAATCGGCTGGTGTCGATCCAGCCCGATAATCGGCAGGCGCAAGATCTGCTCGCGCGTTCGCTCTATCTCGCCGGCAGCGCGAGTGACGCGGTGGATGTGCTGAAGCCACAGGTCAACCGTAGTGGCGCAGATTCCTATGCCTTGTGGCTGGCTGGCCGGGCGCTGGAAGCGATTGACGAACGCGGGCAGGCCGCTGCTGTGCTGAATCGCGCTGCTATCCATGATAGTGGTCGGGAAAGTGCAATCATGGCAGAAGCACCGCTGAGCGTGCTGCAGGCAGAAGCACAACGAAATGCCAATGACGCCCGGATTGTGGTGCCCTATATTCGCGCGCTCTATGACGCAGACAATTTTGGCATGGCTTTCGCCGAGGCAAAGCGGCTGCAGGCCGGCAATCCGGGAGTGAGTGACGCGCATATCCTGGTCGCCGATGTCGCTGCCGCGATGGGCAATTATGACGAAGCGCTCGACGCGCTGGAACAGGCCCGCAGCATCCGATTCTCCGAACCGGTCATGTTGCGGCTGGTGGAAGTGTTGCGTGCCAAGGGCGAGATGCAAAAATCTGGCGAGACCCTGGTACAATATCTGCGTTATAATCCCAGCAATATCGCCGGCTTGCGCTGGATGGCCTATTCGCATCTCGAAACGAAGAGCTGGGCGACTGCAGCCTATATCCTGGAAAATCTGCGGAAACGGATTGGTGACAATGATGCCTTGATCATGGCCGGTCTGACCGAGGCTTACACCGGGCTAGGGCAGACTGAAAAGGCGATCGCAGCGGGCCGGATTGCCTATCGCGTGCAACCGTCAAGTCCGGTGGTGTCGCATCTCTATGGTCTGGCGTTGATGGCGGACCCTGCGCGCAGGCGGGACGGCATCAGCCTGCTCAAAAAAGCGGTTGTGATCATGCCGGATAATCCGGGCTATCGGCAAAGTCTGCGGCGCGCTTATGCCAGGCAGAGTGCAGACCAGGGAAAAGTCAAAGGCTGAACGCCGTTCAGGCGTCGCTCTTTACCAGATCGTCGATCGACAGATCCAGCCGCTCCATCTGGCGCTGGACCGGCGGCCAGATATTCTTGATGAAATCTTCCCTCTGGGCGACCCGCAGGCGGTTTTTCGCGCCAGCCGCGACGAACATGCCGACGCCGCGTTTGACCGTGACCAGCCCGTCTTCCTGAAATCCCTGATAGGCTTTGGCAACGGTCAGGGGGTTGGCTCCCTGTTCCGCAGCAAAAACGCGGACTGAAGGCAGCATATCACCCTCCCGATATTCGCCATCCAATATGGATTCGGAAATAATGTCCCGCAATTTCAGATAGACCGGCTTGTTTGCTTTGTTCATGCTGCATCACTGCCATAATACAGCGAAGCGGGCAAGGGATAGTTATGGTTTTTCCGTCATTTAGTTAAATTTGCAACCATCTAAACCCGAGCGGCGGGGGTCCAGAATGACAATATTTCCGTCAGTTCGGGTCGCGGACGTTCGACAAGCTCGATGTTGGACGTGCCCAGATAGAGGAAGCCAGCTATTTTTTCCGGAGCGCTGCCGAACAGGTCGCGCACATCGTCATTATAGGCGGGCCAGCCGGTGATCCAGCCGCCGACAAAGCCAAGGCTGTGCGCGGCGTGCAGAATGTTCATCGCAAAGGCGCCGCAGCTGAGTTCCTGCTCCCACAGCGGGATTTTTGTTGAAGCAACCGGGGATGAGAGCAGCACGAGGAGGGTAGGCGCTTCGTGTGCCATATTTTCAATGCCCTCCAGCTCCAGCCGGCCGGCGTCGGGCTTTTCCTTCAGATAGGCTTGCGTGAAACCCTGCGCCAGCAGGTCGCGCTGGTCCTTCGCCACAGAGATGATCCGCCAGGGCGCAAGCTTGCCATGATCCGGCGTGCGCATCGCGGTCGCGACAATGTCCTCGATCTCGGCATCACTGGGTCCGGGGGCCACCATGTTGCGGGGCCGCCCGGAACGGCGGGAGGGCAAATAGGCGGCAAGGCTGCTCAGGTCATTAAATTGCTTTTCACTCATGCCCGACACTTTGGAAGAGCCGGGACCGATTGCAAGGATTATTGGCAATAAACCGGTCTCGGTTGAAACAATCTGCTTCACTTGCGCATTTTTTTCATTAGGGTGCGGGGCAACCGGGCCGCGTTTGATGGCCTACACAGTATCTCGGGGAGTATATAAATGGCAGGTGCGTATCTGGAATCGGGTGATGCAAGAGGAACATTCCTCGGCCATCCCAAGGGTCTTTTTGTCCTGTTTTTTGCCGAAATGTGGGAGCGTTTTTCCTATTATGGCATGCGCGCACTGCTGATTTTCTACCTCGTTCAACACTGGATGTATTCGGATAGTGAAGCGGGCGTCATCTATGGTGCCTATACCGCTCTGGTCTACATCACGCCGGTCGTTGGCGGTTATCTCGCCGACCGCTATCTCGGGCAGCGCAAGGCCGTTGCCTTTGGTGCGTTGCTTCTGACCTTCGGCCATTTCCTGATGGCGTTCGAAGGCGAGGGCGGCGGTCAAGCCGACCCTGCGATCAATATCTTCTGGCTGGCGCTGGCCTTCATCATCGTCGGCTCGGGCTTTTTGAAAGCCAATATTTCGGTCATTGTCGGCCAGCTCTATACGCGCACCGACATTCGCCGCGATCCGGCTTATACGATTTTCTACATGGGCATCAATCTTGGTGCCGCGCTGGGAGCGATCATCGCTGGCTGGCTGGGTCAGACCTATGGCTGGTCCTACGGTTTCGGAGCCGCCGGACTGGGCATGTTGCTTGGCCTGGTTGTGTTCCTCTGGGGCAAGCCGCTGCTGGTCGGTCGCGGCGAAGCCAATGATCCTGCGCTGCTTGAAAGCAAGGTAGGAGGCATCAAATTCGAATGGCTGCTCTATCTTCTCAGCTTCGCGACCGTCGGTCTTGTCTGGGTGCTGATCCAGTATCAGGCGTTGGTCGGCTCGTTGTTGGGACTAGCGGGGGCAATATTGGTTATTTACGTTCTTTACACTGCGGTGGCAAAGCTCGCTCCGCAGGATCGCGATCGTATCTTTGCCGCGATGTTCCTGATTTTCGGTTCGATCCTGTTCTGGGCCCTGTTTGAGCAAGCCGGTTCGTCGCTGAACCTGTTCACCGACCGGAGCGTCGATCGCAACATTCTCGGCATCGAAGTGCCAGCGTCCGTGTTCCAGTCGATCAATGCGATCTATATCGTTCTGCTGGCGCCGGTGTTCGCGCTGCTCTGGACCATGCTGGGACGCCGGGGGCTTGAACCTTCTGCTCCGGCAAAATTCGGCCTCGGGTTGATTCAGCTTGGCGCGGGTTTCCTGGTGCTGGTGGCCGGTGCCTTGGCCGCTGGAACCGGCAATCTTACGCCGGTGCTGTTCATTTTCCTGATCTATCTGCTGCATACGACCGGTGAGCTTTGCCTGTCTCCGGTTGGCTTGAGCGCGATGAACCGTTTGGCACCGTCGCATATGGCAAGCCTGATCATGGGTACCTGGTTCTTTGCATCGGCAACGGGCAATTTTGCTGCCGGACTGATCGCTTCTGCGGTTGGCGCGGAAGGTGCCGGGCCAGATCGCGTGCTGGAAGTCTATTCCACCGTCGGCTGGGTAGCCGTCGGTGTCGGTGTCGGAGTGATCGTCATTTCGCCGCTGATCAAGAAGCTGATGCATCTGGACACGCTCGCCGACGACAATGTTGGCGATGATCTGGAAGGCCAGTCGGAATTTGGCGATCCACAATCTGCCGGTATCCACCCGACGACCAAACCATAAGACTAAGGGGCATGTTATGAAAATTCGGGCTTTGCTGGCGCTTGCGGCTGGCGGATCACTATTGGCTGGTTGCGCAGCCTCTGCTGCGGACACAAATTCGGCCAGCGCG
>JAGPVK010000418.1 GCA_018067055.1 Sphingomonadales bacterium
GGCGATGCTGGAATTTGCCGACGAGCCAATCGCAACAACCCCGACTCTGCCGCTGCGGCTGCTGGCCGAACAGCGCGGCTGGCCGATCGTCGATTGGCACTGACCGGCCCGAGTTTACGGCCGCAAGCGGTTGACAGTCCGCTACATCCATCGCAAGCGATCGCCCATGAGTATCATCGCCACCATCATGAACAGCACCACCGGTGCGCCGATCCAGAAAATGACCTTTGGTCGCATGCCCAAGCCATGGGCTTCGTTCACGCTGGAGAGTGGCGAACGGGTCACCGCCGAGCGAATCGATGTCGGCACGCCGGCGCATGGCAAGTTCGTCGCGCCGGTTTCAATCTGGGTCACGCCCAAGACCGGGGTCTGATCGATGAGCGTCGCGTTCCGCAGAGAAGGTGATGACGAGCATCTCGAACCCAAGTTCGAACATCCGATTCCGGTCGGCCCCAATTGGGTCACAGCACGCGGGCTGCGGTTGATCAAGCAGCGGGTGGCAGCGTTGCAGGTCGATATTGCCGCGCTGACCGACGAGGTCGCGCTGAAAATCGCCAAACGCGACCTGCGCTACTGGAACACCAGGCAATCCACCGCCGAGCTGCCGCCGGTGCCAAGCGGCGACAAGGTCGAATTTGGCACCAGGGTGACGTTCCTGCTTAACGGCCAAGAAAAGATTCTCTCGTTGGTCGGCGATGATGAAGCCGATCCGGCCAGCGCGCTGGTCTCCTTTTCCGCGCCGATCAGCCGGGCGCTGATCGGGTTAGAGGTTGGAGATTTTGCCGATTTTGCGGGTCGGGAGGACGCGGTCGAAATTCTGTCGATCGCGGTATTGACGGAATCATAAGGCCGCGCTGACCAACCGGGCCACGCCAAAATCATGCGGCAGTGGCTCAAGGAAAACTTTACAGCAAACGCCCGTTTCATTTTCCGTAACTTTTGCCCCAAAGCCCCGAATTTCTGGTCTTTTACCATTGCCAGCCTTGCGCCGAGTGTAACCTTTCGTGCAAGATATGATATCGCGTCCGGCTTTTACCATCGGACGCTCGGTGTCGCCTGTATCATACACAGACATTCAAAGAACCGATGGGCAGAATAGGCCATGCACCCCGGTGTAGGAAAGCCGAAAGGTGGATTGCGAATCCCGCGCGCCCGTCCCGAAGCGGGCGCAACCGGCAGGAGCCGCAAGGGCGGCAAAGCCCGAGCGGGCCTAGACTTCAGTAATAGACTCCATAAATGACCTGGAGGATCACGCCACTGTTGATCTGCACCAGCAGTGCATTGGAACCATAGCGCACCCAAACATATCCGCTGGGCGGTATTGGCAGGCCGAACAACCAGAAATCAGTGATCCAGTAACTACGCGTCCAGAACAAGGCCGGAAGAATATCACCCGATATCCATCGATGCGGATACCAGCCTTGTGGGCGGACGTAGGGGCGCGAGCGGTAACGTTGTTCTGCCCGATAATTGTAGCGATAGGTATTCGGATCGACCTCTCGCCGTCTTTGCTCCAGCTTGGACGGTCGCACACCCGGCCGATAATTGGTTGGACCGGAATAGGGTTTAACGGGCGGAGCCACGCGGTGACGCTCACTATGCTGAGCGCTGTTGTCGGATCGCGATTTTTGCCGGTCCGGTGGCGCCTGTGCCGATAACAAACCAATGAAGATAATTGCCGCGAGTGAAGTTGCTACTGGTTTCATCAGTCTCTCCTTTGCAAAATTTTCATGAGAGGTCTGGCCTCCTCAGCCACCACGATGAAATTGCTGCAATTCGCCGTAGCTGAGCTTTCCATCATCATTGCTATCCGCGTCGAGATAGTTGAGCTCGCCGAAATTCATATATTCGGCGCGGGTGACGGTGCCATCACCATTGCCATCCATCAGCCGGAACCGCTCGGTCTTGCGCAGCTGCACGCGTTCTGCGCTGCGCTGACGCTGGCGAGCATTGCCGCGCATGGGGCCGGAGCCAAATCGAACCGCCTTGAATTCTTCCAGTCCAAACCCGCCATCACCATCGCTATCGAGCGCGTTGAATGCAGATTCATGCCATTGCTGAAATTCGGATCGATCAATGCTGCCGTCACGATCCCGATCAAATATCCGCAGCCGATCCTGTGTACCGAGATAGACCGGATCACGGTCTCTTATGCGGTCCCTGTCCGGAGTGTCGAGCCGGTCACGGTCACGCAGCCGGTCCTGATCGGGCGTGTCAAGCCGGTCACGGGTCCGGTCCTGCAGCAGGTCACCTGACGCGGTGGCCGCACCGGGCGGGGTGGAAGGGGGCGCGGATCTGCCACTGCTTTGGGCCAAAGCGGGAGATGTCAATGCGAGCCCTGCCGTGACGGCCAGGCAAAGATTTTTGAAATTCAGGGGCTTTTCGAACATTTTATTCTCCAGTTTTAACAATGGGGGTCCAAACTTCCACGATTGCGAAATGCGTCGTCTGGACACGGATCAACAGGCACCAATTCTTGGAATCAGCCAGTAATCCTCTCGCCGGAGCACAACTCAAACAGGGGGGGGTCAGGGGGCTGAGCCGACTCCAGCGAGACACCCGAATGATTGTCGGAAGCGGAACCAAAACAAATTCGTAATATTACTTAAGGGATTATCAGGACGCCGTGATGGCTGGTCCAATTGCATGCCAGCATCCGCAGGTTTCCCGATTTTTAAAATAGAACGGATCTTCAAATAACTGCTTTCATTCGAAGATCAGACCTTCCGAGGAGATACCAATGTCCGAGCATGATCACTTGGCAAATAGTTCACACGTTCATGTTTGGGATGGGCCATTGCGTATCTTCCACTGGCTTCTGGTGCTTTCGATCGCGGTGGCATTTCTCTCGTCCGAAGAAGATCGCCCGATCAACCAGTGGCATATGCTCTCCAGCTGATTCGCTGCAATATTGATCGCTTTTCGCATCGCATGGGGCTTTTTTGGCGGTGGTCGTCATGTCGGCGCTGACTCGCGAGAATCCTATCCGGGCGATGGTGTCCGGTGCCAAGCCCGCCGGGACAATCCCGGCACAGATAACGCACGCAAGCCTTCCCTTTTCGCTTATTTGATCGGTGCTGCCGTTATCACCGCCGCCCTGTTCAGCATCCTGAAGATTGACCTGCAACCATTTGTTCCGCGATCAACGGAATCAGCGAAATAGGAGTGGCACCGGAGTTGGCGGGAGATGATCAGCGTCTTTGCCGCTGCCGGTTTCGCAGGCCTTCAAAGGTCCAAGGCCAGAGTTTTACGACGTCCAACGCTTTGCCAAAATCAGCGATCAGATCAATGACAGTTGATATTCGAAATATCGAAACCAGAAGGCATGTCCGGCTAGGAAGCTGAATGTCCTGCTTCGCTGCTGTCCGACTGGCTATCCAGCAGACTGCGCATTTGCAGCGTAGCCTGACTGGCGTTTATTCCGACAAGAAACCGGATTTCCTGCAGTCCGTCGCGAAGCGCCAATGACGTTTCTTCATCTTCGCAGAGGCAAGCCATGTCCCAGTCCTCGAACAATCGCTCAGAAACATTGACCAGATCGATCAGCCGGACATCGACATGCCGAAAATCGCAGCAAATCTTTTCGAAAGTCTCTTCCACCTGTTCCGGGGGACCTTCCAGAATCTGGATGAATTGTCCGTCTACGAACATCAGGCTGCCGGTCAGTTCCGACAGGCGGTTATGCGCGGCAGAGGCTTCCGCTATTTGGCGAGCGGTTTGCTCTGGTCGCTCACCGCTTTGATCGACATTGAGCGCGCTGGTATAGAGGAGCCGCGAGAATTGTTTGTGGGAGGTATAAGCGTTCATGCGGCAGCCTTGTTTTTCTCACGGTGAAACAGATTGCCGATGGCGATCGCGTTAACCGGCCGGCTGATCAGGAAGCCCTGCACGTCATTACATCCGTGCTGGGTGATAAACGCCATCTGCTCGTCCGTTTCGATCCCCTCGGCGGTTATTTTCATCTGCAGGCTTTCCCCCAGCTGAGCGATAGCGCGAACGATAGAGGCACTGCCAACATCGGAAGGCAGTCGTTGCACAAAAGACTTGTCGATCTTGATTCGCGTGATCGGAAAGCGGTGCAGATAGCTCAGCGATGAATATCCTGTTCCGAAATCGTCCAGAGATATGCGAATGCCGAATTCTCTCAGTTTGGTGAGCGTGCGCATGACAATCTCGTCGTTGCCTAGCAGCGCAGTCTCGGTAATTTCCAGTTCCAGACGGGTGGCCGGAAAGCCCGAATCCTCCAGCGCCTGCATCACTGTCTGCGGCAATCGCGGATCGTGCAACTGGACGGGTGAAATATTGACCGCCAGGTCAAGATGTTTGGGCCACGAAGCGGCATCCATGCAAGCCTGTTTAAGAACCCCGGCACCGATCCGCGATATCAGACCCAGCTCTTCCGCAATCGGAATAAATTCTGATGGCTCCACTTCACCCCGGTCCGGGCAGGTCCACCGCAGCAAAGCTTCCGCCCCGGTATAGGCGCCGGTAGCAGAGTCGATGATCGGCTGATAAGCGATCTTGAAGTCTTCCCGCATGCAGGCACGGCGAAGGTCAACTTCGAGAAAACGGCGGCGTTGTATGACTTCCTGCATGGCAGGTTCGAATAGACGATAGCCTCGCTCATCCGTCCGTTTGGCGGTGTATAGCGCTATGTCGGTAAATTGTACTAGCGTTTCGGGGTCGCTCCCATGTTTCGGCGCAAGACTGACTCCGACACTTGCTCCAATTTCGGCGACTTGCCCCTGGATAATGAACGGCCGCCCGAGAATTTCGACAACCCGTCCGGCCAAGGCCTCTGCCTCGGCTTCCGAAGCAAGCCCATATGCCATGACAGCAAACTCGTCTCCACCGATCCTTGCGACAATATCCCCGCTGCGGACCGCGTGGCGCAAGCGCCGGGCAACCTTCTGCAGAACAATATCGCCAACCGGGTGGCCAAGTGTATCATTGATCGGCTTGAATCGGTCGAGATCGATCATCAGCAAGGCAAACGGACGTCCGTCCTTGCCAAGCTTGTCGCACTGGACCTTCAGGGCTGCCGCAAAGCCGCGGCGATTGGCGACATCGGTCAATGCATCATGAGCTGCCAAATATTGCAGTTGTTCCTCGGACTTCGACCTTGTTCGCCGGTCGACCAGATGGGTGGAAATGCCGGCACCGATAATGATCAGGGCGACCATCGCAATTGCCGCCGCCAATGCTGAGAAGGCTTCGCTGTCTGCGCCTCCCTGCACCCCGGCAAGCGGAATCACGGTAAAGGCGGCCATGCCGGTAAAATGCAGGGTAACGATTGCGGCAGCAAATAATCCAGCTCCCAGCCCGATATTGTTGGACATGCCAATTTTTCTTATCTGGTCGATGGCCAGCGCAGAAAAGATAACGGACAGGAACAGGGAAGCAATGACATAGCCGGGCAACCACCTGACTATGCCATCGGCCCGATAGGCAAACATGCCGACATAATGCATGGAAGCGATCGACAGCCCGATGATCCCGCCGCCGGTAAAAACGGCGACGAAACGGTTGCGCGAACAGGCGACCAGCAAGCCTGCCGCGGTGCCGCCCACTGCAATCAGTGCCGACAGCACGGTTAACGCGCCGTGTAATGTTACGGGAACACCCGGGCGGTAACCGAGCATGGCAATGAAGTGGGTCGCCCAGATCGCTGCGCCTGCGGTAAAGGCGGATAGAAAACACCATTGCAAGCGGGTTGTACCCGTCTCGGCGAATGTGCGTTGAAACAGTTTCACCGAGGTCAGCGAGCCGATAAGGCACATCACAGCCGCCAGGGCTACTATCCAGAGATTATGTTCGTGGTAAAGGCAAGTCAGTACGCGCATTGCATTTCCTAAAATCGCGACCAAAACTAAGAAGCGACCGTCGACCTTAGGGGGCTAAAGCATAATATTTCGTAAACAGTTAAATTCTGGATTTGCCGAATAGCCGAACATTCAACAAAAAGATCCGATATCAACGGGATGACGAAGAAATTTGTCTGCGAGTTCGACTATTGTTCGATGGAAAAAACATGATTGCGCAAAGGTTGGTGCTCGGCATAGCAAAGGATGAACCGGCTATACCCTGAAGTAGCGGTTGGACAGCGACCCTGGACGGAAAAATATCCGCAAATTTTAAGGCCGCTGCTTCCCCGCTGCTTGCACAAGCCTCAAACCGCGGCCAGCGCTTGTTCGAAATCGGCGATCAGATCGTCCGGGTCTTCAACACCAATTGAAATCCGCACGAGATTGTCGGTAATGCCGAGCGCCGCCTTGCGTTCGTCGGGGACCGACAGATGGGTCATGGCGGCAGGCAGGCTTGCCAGAGTTTCGGTGCCGCCGAGACTCACCGCCAGCTTGGCGATCTTCATCGTATCGAGGAAGCGGAAGGCTTCAGCCTCGCCGCCCTTGATGAACACGGAGAAGGTCGAACCGGCGCCGCTGCAATGGCGGTCGTAAATATCCTTCTGGCTGTTGCTCTCGATAAAGCCGAGATAGCCGAGGCCGTCGACCTTGGGATGATCGCGCAGATAGGTGCAGACCTTGAGCGCGTTTTCGCCGGCGCGCGTCATGCGCAGTTCGAGCGTTTCGAGGCTGCGCATCAGCATCCAGGCGGTATTGGGATCGCAGATCGTGCCGATCGTGTTCCGGATCGCGCGGATCGGGTCCATATGGGCCTTGCTACCAAGCACGCCGCCAGCGACCAGATCGCTGTGCCCGCCGACATATTTGGTCAGGCTGTAGATGACGATGTCGGCACCGTGCTTGAGCGGTTGCTGCCACAGCGGGCCGAGGAAGGTGTTGTCGATGGCGATGGGTGGCGCGCCTTCGGCGCCGAAGACCTGGCTGCGGGCATCCGCGACGCCCTCGATATCGACCAGCGCGTTGGTCGGGTTGGCCGGGCTTTCGAGATAGATGATCGCGACCTTGCCGCCATTGGCAACGGCCTGTTGTTTCGCCTGTTCGAGCATAGCGGCGACTTCGGACGGTGCGGCGCC
>JAGPVK010000422.1 GCA_018067055.1 Sphingomonadales bacterium
CGTACCGGGCTGACCTTCGATTACGCGGCGCGGGGCGGTGTCGATCACACCGAAATCCTCGCCCCGGATCATGCACCGGATTGGGGCCGCGACCGATCCGAGTTGTGGAACCGCGTCGAGGAAGCCGAGACCCGGAAGAACAGCCAGGTCGCCCGCGAGGTGCGCGTGGCCCTGCCTGCCGAGCTGACCCATGCGCAGCGTGTCGAGCTGGTCCGGGACTTCGCCCAGGAACAGTTCGTGGACCGTGGCATGATCGCGGATATCGCCCTGCACGCGCCAGGGCGCGATGGCGATGATCGCAATCACCATGCCCACATTCTGCTGACCACCCGCGAGATTGGCCCCGAGGGCTTCACCACCAAAAACCGCGACTGGAACAAGGTCGAGGTTCTGGAAGGCTGGCGCGAAGCCTGGGCGCGGGACAGCAACATCGCCCTTAAGCGCGCCGGCATCGAGGATCGCGTGGATCACCGGACCTTGGAGGCCCAGCGGGACGAGGCGCTTGAGCTGGCATCGGCGGCGCGGGAGCGCGGCGACGAGGGCGCGGAGCTGGTGCAGACGGTGCGCGCTATTGAGCTGGACCGACCGCCGTTGCCCCAGCTTTCCCCCGGCGCGTGGCAGATGAAAGAACGCGGCATCGAGGTCGGGCGGGTCGGGGCCTGGCACGAGGCCAAGGCCCGCGCGGCTGAGGTGATGGAGGTCGCCCGCGAGCTGGCCGGTCATGTCCGCGACTGGCTCGACCGGGCGGCGGATCGCGTGTTGGACCGTCTCGGGCCGGAGCAATCCGAGCTGGCGCTTGCCGGAGGGCGTGAGGGCCGGGAGCAGGAACCCGACCTTGCCACGCGGCTGCGCGAAGCGTGGGAAGGTCGGAAAGAGGGTCGGGAGCAGCATGAAGCCGATGCCTCAGAGCGGGAGGTTCCGGACGATCTGGCGGCGCGGTTGCGGGCCGCGGCAACCGGGATCGACCGGGAGGCGTTCGGAGATCGCGTTTCCGCGTTGCGCGAGGGCCGCGAGGCCGAGGAACAGCACACCGCGCAGGAGCAGGAGCGGCAGCGCACCAAGGAGCTGGAACAAGAGCAGGAGCGCGAAGTTCATGCCCGCCGCGACCGAGGGCATGATTACGGGTTGTAGACCTTCGCTGCGCTGCTCGCGAACAACCGCTGTGCGGACGAAGCGCCAGTTCGCTGCGGTGGCTTCGAATGACCGCTTCTGACTTTGTCTCGAAACCAAAGTTCCCTTTCTGGATGCAGCGCACAGGGTGAGCCGTTCTGATCCGGACCGCACTACGGGTACGGCAACATCGCAAAGGCGGTCCGAGTTTTTCATGTTCTTCGGGTAGACTTCAGAGAAACAACCTCAAATTAGCTCCAAGAAGCGACGCAACGAACAGAATCCTAATAATGCCCCAGTGCAACCGGAAGGCTAGGAAGGCACTGACGAGGAACAGGGCTACGGCGAGCCATTCGATGGTTGCAAGGTCAGGTCGCCAAAGCGTTATGGGTCCCAGCTTCTGCCGGTTCACGCCAGAGAACAGAACATGCAACGCAAACCAGATCGAAAGATTTAGGATGACGCCCACGACGGCGGCGGTGATTGCCTTGAGAGCGCCTCTCAGTCGTGGTTGGTTCGATATCCATTCGATGTAAGGTGCGCCAACGAATATCCAGAGAAAGCACGGAGCGAAGGTGACCCAAAGCGCCACCAGGGCAGCACTCAGGCCAAGTAAAAGCCCACCGTCCTTAAAACCGGCGAGAAATCCGACGAATTGTGTGACCAGGATAAGCGGGCCAGGTGTCGTTTCCGCCAACCCAAGGGCGTCGACCATTTCGCCTGCGGTTAGCCAGCCGAACTGGACAACGACATCCTGTGCCATGTAGGCGAGAACAGCATAAGCACCGCCGAAGGTCACGACGGCAAGTGTGGAGAAGAACCTGCCGACCTCAACCAGGATGTCCGGCGCGCCCAACCATCCAAGGGCAAGCAGCGGCAGTAGCCAGATCGCCAGCCATGTTGCGATCGTAAGGCTCGTCTTACCCACCGACACGTGCGCCATGTCCACGGCCTTCCGATCCATGTCCACGGTTCCCATGAACCAGCCGAACAGGCCCGCCATTAAGACGATTAACGGATAGGGGATCGACAAGAAGAATATCCCGATAAACGCCAATGCCGCGATCAGCCAATGCGCGCGCTGTGAAAGTGCTTTTTTCGCGACCCGCAACAAAGCCTCGACCACGATCACCAGAACGGCAGCCTTGATTCCGTAAAACAGCGCCTCCACCAGCGGTACATCGCCATAGATGCTGTAGATCGTCGCCAGCAACATGATCACGGCGGCACCGGGCAAGACGAACAGCAGCCCGGCGATCAAGCCACCGAGCGTGCCATGCTGCCTCCACCCTGCATAGGTAGCCAACTGCATCGCCTCGGGGCCGGGCAAGAGCATGCAAAAGCTCAGCGCATTCAGGAACTGCTGCTCAGAGAGCCAGTTGCGGTCTTCGACGACCTCCTTGTGCATGAGCGCGATCTGGGCGGCGGGACCGCCAAACGATAGGATGCCGATCTTCCACCAAACCCGTGTCGCTTCCGCAAGCGTCGGGGTTTCGTCCACCAGGACGTCATTGGAGCCACTCATAACCTACACCTTCGTCAACGCGGCGGGCCAGTCATGCCCTTCATCCGTGGCATCGCGCGCCCACCGATAGAATGCGTCGTAAAGCATCATGCCAGCTTCGAGCTGTTCCAGATCGTCACGATACATTCGAGACAGGCCCAGTGACGCGGCAAGAAGGCCGGCCGCTTCGGGTGCCAGATCATGCCTGTTGGTGTCGGCACCACGCACGATCACGGCCAATCTCTCAAGCGCATCATGACTGATGCCGAACTCTTCAATCCTCGTATCAAACGTGCATTTTTCGTCGCGATGGCTCCAGAATACGTCCTCAACGTCAAAGGGCGTCGCATTGAAACGTTCTGCGACATTGGTGACCTGTGATGCGGCGACAAACAGTATTTGGGCATACGGGTCGACAAACCGGCGAATAAGCCAGGGACATGCAATCCTGTCGATCTTTGGCCTGTGACGTGTAACCCAGACTGTGCGACCGCTGGCATCTAGTGGCGGCAGCTTTTCCGCAAGGACCATCGGAAGCCCGGCATCTCTCCAGGCGAATTGCCCACCTTCGAGGACTTCCGCCTTCGCACCGGCTGATCGCAACAACGCGGCGGCACCCTGGCTGATCTTCAGGCCCTTCTGGCAGTAGACAACGACCGGTCGGCCCACGAGATCGTCGGCAAGTTCAATCACGTCGAGAAATGGTTGACGCATCGCGCTAGGGATCAGGTGCGGATCCGCATCGAAGTCTTCATCAATGCGCACATCAAGCAGTACGGGACAATCAGGTGTGCCCACCAAGCGGGCCAATGTCGATACGGGGATTTCATTGTATGACGCCATAAAGCATCCTCCTTGAACAGGTTGGAAGGATGCAAGATTGGGCTGGCGCCTCACGGGGTTCTTGCGGTCCCCTGAACCTCTTGTCTAAACTCGGGTTTGACAACCGTCAAGCTCCAGAACAGACCTTTGCTGCATCGCAGAACAAACGGAAAAATGGGCTCAGAGTCAGATTTCGCCGCGCTCTGCATGAACGGCTGCTTTACTGAACCCGCAAGGGCATCGAGCGTTCCGATATTTGAGGTCTTCACGCTCGATGCCCTTGCTATCGGCGCACCTAGTTGCTGACGGAACTCACACGGTAGATATTTCATGAAGAAGGTCTAAAAAACGAAAGGGGCGGACTAGCCACCCCTTCGCATCTATTTCCCACCTAAGGGAAGCGGTCACGGTTGCCCGCGCCGTATCTGGCTCCTTAGGTAGCATCCTGTGGCCACAGAGTCAAGATTTTCAGTATGGGAGATTCTTGAGCGCGCGCTCTTTAATGTGCTCGAAATCGGCTTCGGAAATGCGCGGGATCACTCGCCCAGGTGGACTTAGGCGGCTTACGGCCACCGTCATCAGGTGGTCACAGATCACCCACGCTTGTTTCGCCTGTAGCGGGGACTGCATAGGGTAAGCATGTGGGTTGTCAGGCTGCGACTTGGTAGAGAAAGGCAGCACTGTGACTTTGCCGTGAAGGGTCGTTTTCAGCGACATGATGAGCACGGGCCGTGTTTTCCAGAACTCGGGCAACTGGGCGTCGTCGGGTAGCTTGCACCAATACACCTGACGGATGCGCGGAGCACTCTTGACGGTTGGCGCAACGCGCGGCGGTGGGGTTTCTTCTGCCATTCTGTTCCGTCACCTTTTCCACGGCCAGCGCCAGCCGGGGCGTTGTGCCTCTTGCGGGGCAGGCAGCATCCGGCGCAAGTCCTCGATGTGCTTCCCCCTCTCTTCCGCCAGTGCCTCGGCCACGGCGGCGCGTTGTTCGGCCTCTGCCAACTGTGCTTTCAGCGTATTAACTTCACCGGGCAAGTGGGTGTTCTTGTTGGTAAAGTTATCTGGTTCATCTTGTCCACCTGTTTTCGCGCTTTCCGTCCGTGGCTGGTAAACTCTGGCAAGTTCTGCAGGATCAATTTGCCACTGGCCTTTCCCATCCTGAACACCAGAAACTTTGCCGGTTTTCAGTGCTTTTGTGAGTGTTGGGCGGGATACTTGGTAAATCTTTACCGCCTCACGGATGGAAACATTAGCCACGGTGAATACCCCTATTCGCTATCTTCAGTAGGATGGCCAAAGGCGGGCAAGCTTGGTTCTAGACCGGGAAAGGATGGCTGAGAAACGGGTGGTAAACCTTGACCGGCTGGAAGCTGAAGCTCACCGACACGGGGCAGGCGGTGCAACTCTTCCTTGGCCGCATCGAGAGCACCAGCGGGTTGTTCATCCTCGCTGACCAGAACCTCGGCTTGCAGGCGCGAATACCGGAGCTTGTCACGGCCTTCTGTCCACGCCACGCGGCTATTCAGAACATAGGCGTTTACCGTGCCACTTGCGCCAATCTGGACAACTTCGACCCAGTTCCCGGATTCCAGTATCTTGATGGCGCGCTTCACTGTTGCAGGCGAGGAACCCATGAGTTTTGCGAGCACTTTGTGCGAGGCGACGATAGCGTTCTGTTCCCCGACATTCGCCACCAGGACATGCAGCAACGCCCCGGCAGCGGGCGACTTAACTGCCAGCCGACCCCACGCTTCATGCGCTGCGCGGTCGGTTTGGACGAAGTGTCCCCGCTGCTTCTTTGCCGGAAGCATTGCCCGTTCTCCCCCTAGCTCATCCATGACCTACCCCTAGCTCATCCATGTTCAAATATCAGTTAAATCTGCAGCATATCTTTATCTGGCTGCTCTAATTTCGACCATACTGACCCGTCAAATATCGGTCAAGCTTGTTCAAATTTCGAGCAGACCTAGGTCACAGCTATGAGCTAGGGGTAGGTCACAGCTGTGACCTACCCCCCCCCCTTAAGTCCTTGTTTTTATTGGCTCGAAATTTTCCGCCTTCTAATGATCTATAGGAGGGCAAAAAATCCACGCTCGTTCGATCGGTAGCGCTCGTCAGTAAGCTGGCGAACGATCGGGCGGGGGTGGAGTTTTTGACTGACACAGGCGACGGAGGAGCCTGTTTATCTGTCAGTGCGTTTTTCGCACCATTGCTGATGATGTTCGTACATACCGCTGGCGAAACGCCAACCGGATGGGGTGGGTCAGGCAGGGAGGGGAAGGGTTATCCCCAATCTCGCCTTTCAACGCCTGTGGCAACGGTCGGATTGTGCTGAGAATGGGAAGGAGGTCGGTGGCTCCTCAATTCTCCCCTTGCGGTACTTGCCTGATCCAGAAGGCGCAGAAGCTGGATCCGTTGTCCTGGTCCACGACCTGCCCACCGAACCACGATCTACCGCAGTTGTAGCGCACCAGATCATCGACCGAGAGGGCCGACTTGGCCGTTTCCATGCCATAGGCCAGCAGAAGGCCCAGAACGGCCCCTGTGGCGAGCATGGAGGCCAACCACACCCAGAACCCGCCAAAGTAGCGCCACGCCTGCCTGCGGGCCTCTCCGGCGGCCTGTGAGAGGTTCCGGGCGGCTTCGAGGCTCTCGGTCCGGGTTTTCGCGATAGCCCCCTCAGCGGCGCTCGCAGCGGCTTTGGCGGTCTCTTCCCGGAGCACTGCCGCAACCCCCAGCAAACGCATCTCGACGGCTTTCTGGACTTCGGGGCCAACCTTGCGCATCCGATCCACGCCCTCGGCCAGCATTTCGTGCAGGGCTTCGGCGTCGTCCTTGTCGAGACTGGTCCGCTTCAGGCGTTCCATGTCCTGCCGGATCAGGGTGATTTCATCGACGAGCTGCTGGAAGGGATCTTTAACGCTCATGGACGTTCCGCCTTCGCAGCGACGCCATCCAGTTCTTCCAGCAACCCGACCAGCTCTTTTTGATCGACTTCGCGGGTGACGGCCCGACGCAGGAGGGCGGCGAGGGCGCGGGCCTTTTCCGGGTCTTTCAGCGCGTTGGAGATTGCCACTGATCCGACGATGATCTTGCGGCGGGTTTCGCTGGCCTTCTGTCTCTCTTTCAGACGGGCCAGCTTGGCCTGCGTCGCTGCAATCTGTTGATCAATACTCCGCGCCATTCTGACCTCCGCGCTCCTGACAATTGTTGATTTCTCGCAAAGGTTGAGGTAAGGTGCAAGACACGAAGTGCCCACTTATACAAACGCTGCGCGTTTGTGTGGGCGGGGGAGACTGGCGTTTCCCCTCGACCCCTAAGCGAAGTGCAGCACAGAATGGCGATCTATCATCTCAGAGCTTCGATGATTTCCCGCAGTCAGGGCCGCAGCGCCACGGCGGCTATCGCCTATCGTGTGGCGGAGCGCATCGAAGACCGCCGTACCGGGCTGACCTTCGATTACGCGGCGCGGGGCGGTGTCGATCACACCGAAATCCTCGCCCCGGATCATGCACCGGATTGGGGCCGCGACCGATCCGAGTTGTGGAACCGCGTCGAGGAAGCCGAGACCCGGAAGAAC
>JAGPVK010000016.1 GCA_018067055.1 Sphingomonadales bacterium
ATTTTCTATCATCGCTAGTTATCGAAAACCCCAATCCGGGGATGACATTGGACCCTTTTTGGTCCATATCGAGTCTATGACAGAATTGGTAATCAGAAGAGGCCTGGCCGAGCCGGAAACCGGTGAAGATTTTGTGCCGCACAAGCCCAGTCGTCCCGAGAAATCGGAAGGCGGAAGGCCGTTCAAGCTGGTCAGCGATTTTGAACCCGCGGGCGATCAGCCAGCGGCGATCAAGGAACTGGTCGCGGGGATGCGCGACGAGGAACGCGATCAGGTGCTGCTCGGCGTCACCGGATCGGGCAAGACCTTCACCATGGCCAAGATGATTGAAGAGCTGCAGCGGCCGGCGCTGATCCTGGCGCCCAACAAGATATTGGCGGCGCAGCTCTACGGCGAGTTCAAGAATTTCTTTCCGGACAATGCCGTCGAATATTTTGTGTCATATTACGACTATTACCAGCCCGAGGCCTATGTCGCGCGGTCCGATACCTATATCGAGAAGGAAAGCTCGGTAAACGAGGCGATCGACCGGATGCGGCACAGCGCGACCCGTTCGTTGCTCGAGCGTGATGACGTGATCATCGTCGCGTCGGTGTCCTGTCTTTACGGCATCGGCTCGGTCGAAACCTATTCGGCGATGATCTTTGATCTCAAGAAGGAGCAGGCGGTCGACCAGCGGGATATCATCCGCAAGCTGGTGGCGCTGCAATACAAGCGCAACGACATGGCCTTCGCCCGCGGCAATTTTCGGGTGCGCGGCGACAATCTCGAGATATTCCCGTCGCATTATGAAGATATGGCCTGGCGGATCAGCTTTTTCGGCGACGAGATCGAAGAGATTGTCGAATTTGATCCGCTGACCGGCAAGAAGGGCGCGAGCCTGAACCAGATACGGGTTTACGCCAATTCACACCATGTCACGCCGGGGCCGACGATGAAGCAGGCGATGGAAGCGATCAAGTTCGAGCTTGCCGTCCGGCTCAAGGAACTGGAAGCGGAGGGCAAGCTGATCGAGCATCAGCGCCTCGAGCAGCGCACCAATTTCGATCTGGAAATGATCGCGGCCACCGGCAGCTGCGCGGGAATCGAAAATTACTCGCGCTTTCTCACCGGCCGTCTGCCGGGCGAGCCACCACCGACCCTGTTCGAATATCTGCCGGACAATGCGCTGCTGTTCGTCGACGAAAGCCATCAGACGGTGCCGCAAATCGGCGCCATGTCCAAGGGCGACCATCGTCGCAAGATCAACCTCGCGGAATATGGGTTTCGTCTACCCAGCTGTATCGACAACCGCCCGCTGCGTTTCAACGAGTGGGACGCGATGCGGCCGCAGACAGTCAGTGTGTCGGCGACGCCGGGCAAATGGGAGATGGAGCAGACCGGCGGTGTGTTCAGCGAGCAGGTCATTCGCCCCACCGGGCTGATCGATCCGCCGGTCGAGATCAAGCCGGTTGAGGATCAGGTGGATGATGTGATCAACGAGTGCCGCAAGGTTGCGGCGCAGGGCTATCGCACTTTGATTACCACGCTGACCAAGCGGATGGCCGAGGATCTCACCGAATTCATGCATGAGGCCGGGATCAAGGTCCGCTACATGCACAGCGATGTCGAGACGCTGGAACGGATCGAGCTGATCCGCGACCTGCGGCTCGGTGTCTATGACGTGCTGGTCGGAATCAACTTGCTTCGTGAGGGCCTTGATATCCCCGAATGCGGGCTGGTCGCGATACTGGATGCCGACAAGGAAGGCTTCCTGCGCAGCGAAACCTCGCTGATCCAGACCATCGGCCGCGCCGCGCGCAATATCGACGGCCGGGTCATTCTCTATGCCGACCGGATGACCGGATCGATGGAACGCGCGATCAGCGAGACCGACCGCCGCCGCGAAAAGCAGGTCGAATATAATCTCGAGCACGGCATCACGCCGCAATCGATCAAGAAAAATATCGGTGACATTGTCGCCCATGCCACGGCCAAGGATATGGTCACCGGCGCGGTCGATGAGGACAGCAAACCACTCGTTGGCCATAATCTGCGTGCCCATATCCAAAGCCTCGAAAAACAGATGCGCGATGCTGCGGCCGATCTGGAATTCGAGACAGCCGGCCGCCTGCGCGACGAAATCCGCAAGCTGGAAGCGGAAGAGCTGGGTCTGCCCGCCGATCTGCAGGTTGCACAGCCGAAAGGCCGGTCGACCGAGGGGCGGCCAGGGACGCGCAAGATGGGCTATGGCAAGGTGCAGCGGAAGATGTAGTGAACTCTGCCGTTTCGATTAACGGCATGCAGATGTAGACCAACGGTTTGGCAACCGCTTGTGCGAAACTTTCTATCGGTCCATGCTGTCACCAATATTTTGGGGAGAGACATCATGCGTGCTTCGATATTCTTGACACTGGCGACCTCTGCATTGGCGCTTGCTGCTCCGGTCTGTGCGGGAGAGACGACGCCGGTATCGGCCGCTGCTGCAGAAGATACGGCGCCTGATTTCGCGGCGGCGGTGACTGCTCCGGGGCGGGATGAAGCGGATATCGCGCTCGATGAAAGCCGGAAGCCGGCCGAACTGCTGGCGTTCATGGGTCTCGAAACCGGTGATGATGTGCTCGATATTTTTGCAGGTGGTGGCTATTATAGTGAAATATTGGCCCGCGCTGTCGGTCCCGATGGCACGGTTGTCGCCGTCAATCCGCCACAGTTCACGACCAGCGAGCAGTCCAAGGCAAAATGGGCCGGCGTCACCGCGCGCCAGTCCAATGTGACCATGGTGCCGTCGCAATTGCCGGACTACAAACCGGCCGCGAACAGCATCGATTTTGCCATGCTCCACCTGATCTATCATGATTTTTACTGGCAGAGCGAAAAGTTCAAATTTGAAAAAATGGATCCTGCTGTGGTGCTGGCGAACCTCTATGCCGGCATGAAGCCCGGTGGCGTGGTGGCGGTGATCGACCATGTCGGGGCGCCGGGAGATACCCGCGCTGTGGTCGAGAAAACCCACCGGATTGACCCTGCAACCGTCCGGGCTGATTTTGTAAAGGCCGGCTTCGTGCTGGACGGGGAAAGCGAGATGTTTGCCAATCCCGAAGATGATCTGGAGAAGAATGTATTCGAGCCAGCCGTGCGCGGCAAAACCAGTCGCTTTGTCATGCGGTTTCGCAAGCCCGATTAGCAATCCGGATATCGTTACTGCGGAGATTCTCGGGCGCGAATCGGTCGCATTCGTAACGATATGAAAAACAAGAGATTTTTTTCGATGCCGCGAAAATCCGCCGTTTCGAGCTGATCGCTCGATGACGAATTATGCATAAATTACAAAAAATTGTAATAATATTTCAGTGGATTACCAGTTGTTACTGTAGTTTACATGACTGTTCATGTCAGGTTAGCTAAAGGACCGCCATAGAGATTGCAGTGATAAGAACTGACCCGGCAATAATATTCCGACGCAATGGAATAGATTGAGGTCAGCATCAAAAAGCATGAATTTTCTTTTCCGCCGGCACTAGCTGTCTGGCGGACGGCAAGAGTTTGACCGGCGGCGCCTACAGGTAGGGTCGCACGCTGTCGGAACAGAGGCGGGAGCAGGTCCGGGTTGTGTATTGGATCTGCTCCCAACCTTCTGAATTAGGGCGGCCAACTTCCGTTGCGTTATTGGGTATGGGGATCGGTGGACAGGCGGCTTTCGGGAGATTCGAATGTCGCCGTCTTCTCTCCAGACCCATGGGTGCAGGGCTGGTGCGCGCGTATAGTTTGCGCGCCAGTCCTGCCAATTCCTGTCTCGTCAGGATGCATATTTGACCGAACAGCCATAAGGCCGCGATTGTGCGACGCTGACCTTGTCTCCCGACTTGATTTCGCCCAGTGCCGCCAGCACGTGATTGCGGGCACGCTTGATGTCGGCCGGATTGGCCGTCGGCTTGTCGTCGATACCGCCTTGATAGACCAGAATTCCCGAACCATCGATGATATACATATGCGGCGTGGTCCTTGCGCCATAAGCTTTGCCGACCACGCCTTTGGTATCGAAAAGATAGTTGGTGGACTGGATATCCTGTTTGGCAATCAGCGCCTTTGCCTCGGCACCGGTCATATGACCCTGTTTCCCCTTCGCGCCGCTGTTGATCGTCAGCCAGACAGCCCCCTGTTGTCGCGCAGCTTTCTGGGTCGCCTGCATATTGCCGCTGCTATAATGTTTGGAAACGAACGGGCAACCGGGATTATGCCATTCAAGGATGACGGTCTTGCCGCGAAACTGCGATAGCTGGATGGTTTTTCCATTGACGTCGGTGAGCTTGAAATCTTGAGCGATGGTGCCGTTTTTCTGCGCTGCTGCCAGAGGGCTGGCCAGAGCGATCGCGGCGATAGCTGTGAAAGCTACAGAAGGAAGGTTGCGCACTAATCGTCTCCGTTCATTGGGGGGTCGCGTCAAGCATGGCGCTTTGCACCGGGCCATTCACCAGTTCGGTCAATGTTGCCACCGTGAGAATCTGCGGCAGAATGACTGGTTCTGCGCCGGGCGCATAATAGAGATAAAGCGGCACGCCGGCGCGGCCATGTTTTTCTAGAAACCGGCTGATATCGGGATCGGGCCGTGTCCAGTCGCCCATCAGCACGGCGACTTTGGCGGCTCTAAAAGCATCGGCGGTTTCGGTGCGCTGGATAGCAGCGGCCTCATTGGCCTTGCAGGTAATGCACCAGTCGGCGGTGAAATAAGCGAATACCGGCTCGCCGGATGCGCGCAATTCGGACAGCCGTGTTTCGCTGAACGGTTCGCTGGGCAGCGTTGCGGATGACGAGCTCGCCAGCTTCTGATCATTCATCGCATCCTCGCCGGGCAGGGCCAGGATACCGGCTACGATTGCGACAACCATTGCCGCACTGGTCAGCGCGCCGCGCGAGAGGCCTTTCATCTGGCCACCACCGAACCACCACAGAATGAGGCTGATCGTAAGCAGGAAGATCAGCGACAGACCCAGCGCGTCGGTTCCGATCTGGCGGCCGAGCAGCCAGATCAGGCCAATGCTGGTAAGAAACATCGGGATCGCCATGATCTTGCGGAAGCTGTCCAGCCAGGGTCCGGGTTTCGGCAAGCGACTACGGATTGCTGGCACGAAGGCGATCAGCAGGAAGGGCAGGGCAAGGCCGACACCAAGACCGGCAAAAATCACCAAGGCGGCAACCGGCGGCAACACTATTGTGGCACCCAGAGCAGCGGCCATGAACGGTCCGGTGCAGGGAGTGGCGACAAAGGCGGCCAGCGCGCCGGTCCAGAAGGATCCGGCGGTGCCGTCCTTCTTGGTCAGTTTGTTGCCGAAATTGAGATTGGGCAGCTCGAACAGACCGGCAAGATTGAGGCCGATGGCGGTAACCAGCGCCAGCAGGACAAAGATGATCCGGGGGTCCTGCAACTGAAAGGCCCAGCCAACCGCGGCTCCACTGGCCCGCAGGCCGAGCAGGATCGCGCCGAGCGCCGTGGCGACCAGAACGACACCGGCGGTATAAGCCAGTGCATCCCGTCGCACTTCGCTTTCGTTGCCGCCAGCCTTGGCCAGGCTGATCGCTTTCAGGCTGAGAATCGGAAAAACACAGGGCATCAGGTTCAGCAGCAGGCCGCCGAGCAGGGCGCCACCGAGCGCCAGGAACAGCAGCGAGGCACTGCCTTCTGCCTTCGCGCCGTCATTGACCAACGGCAGGCCGGTCATCGCGACTTCGCCTTTGGTGGCGGTGAACAGAAAACCCATATGATCACCGATTTTCAATATACCGCTGATCGTGTCGAGCTGATCGCCGCGGGCACCGGTTTCCAGGATCACGCGGTCGCCGTCGCGCGTGAATTTCTGCGGCGCGCCATAGTCGACCATGCCGTCTTCCTTGATGAAGAAATACGGCTTATCAATCTGGACATTGGCGGGCAGCGGCACCGACAGGCGGAACAGGTCATCGCTGACCGAGAAGGTGGCCTCGCTGCCCAGAGGGCGAGCCATGGCGGCGCGAAAATCGTTGAACCTTTTGTCGATCGGCGCCGATGATTCGGCCTCGACAACCTGCAGGGTGATCGACAATTCGTCCTGTTCGGGAACGCAAATCTCGTCGGTGCAGGACAGCCATTCGGATTTTACCGATATCGGCAATGGACCGGAGCGCACCTTGTCGGACAGGGTCAGATTGACCAGAACCGCATAGTCGCCCTTGTAGACATAGTTCATGATGCCGGAGATCAGCAGCGTGTCGGGGACAGGAAATTGCGCCTTGCCAGCGGTAACACCGGCTGGCAGCTTCCAGTCGAAACTCATGCCAATGCCCGCATCACCGGGGTTTTCCCAATAGCCGTGCCAGGTCGGCTTGGGTTGCATGAGAAAGGCGAGCGTGACGGTTTGACCCGCCTGTACCTGTTGCGATTCCGCCAACAGCGTCGCCGGCACGTTCAATTCGGTATTACCGAGCCGGTTCTGTGCTTCGGCCGCCGGAGCAAAGGCCAGCGTCACAAACGCCAGCATCATCGCCAATATGCGAAAATCAAATGTCATAAAAACTCACCATTTCCTGTTTAGACGCATTAGGCTATTGGCAGACCGCTTTCCATAGCGGGATTTATCAGTGAGGACCATTCGTGCAAAAATCGACCTTAGTTACAGCCCTGACCGCATGTATCATATTTTCCGGCACGGCAAATGCCGAAGATCACAACAGTGAAGCGAGCACCCCGCCGAAACTGGTGGTCGCCATTTCTGTTGACCAGTTTTCCGCCAACCTGTTCGACGAATATCGCAGCAGCTTCACTGGCGGATTGAAACGCCTGGCCAATGGTGTGGTATTCCCGTCGGGCTATCAAGCCCATTCGTCAACCGAAACCTGCCCCGGCCATTCGACGATCATGACCGGCGTCCATTCGGGACGCGCCGGGATCATCGGCAACAACTGGATCGACCTGTCGATCAAGCGCGACGACAAGACCGTCTATTGTGCCGAAGACGAGCGTGTCGAAGGCACCAGCTTTGGCGATATCACCGCTGCCACCCAGGGCGAATATATCGCTTCGGCCTGGCATCTGCTGGTTCCGACGCTCGGCGAACGGCTGAAGAAAATATCTCCTGAATCCCGTAATGTTGCGGTAGCGGGTAAGGACCGGGCCGCGCTGATGATGGGCGGCAAGCAGGTTGACGAGATTTACTGGTGGAAAGGCAAGGGGTTTTCGACTCTGGAAGGTCGCAAGACTTTGCCTTCGGTTGCAGCGCTGAACAAGGCGATCGGCGAACAAATTGACAAAGCCCGTCCTGCTTATGCGATCCCGGCGCAATGCGTCGCGCATGGCGCCAAAATCATGCATGGCGATGGCAAGTCTGTTGGCGACTATGCCTTTCAGCGTCCTGAAGGCGGGGCGAGCATTTATCGGGGTTCCCCGGATTTTGACGGGTCGATACTGGCCGCAGCTTCGGCGGTGATCAATGAAATGAAGCTGGGTCAGGGCGAGGCCACTGATGTGATATCCGTGGGCCTGTCCGCGACCGACTATATCGGTCATGCCTTTGGCACCGAGGGCCTCGAGATGTGCATCCAGATGCGCGAACTGGACCATTCGCTCGGGCAGTTTTTTGACATATTGGATGGTGAAGGCATTGACTATGTCGTGATGCTGACCGCCGATCATGGCGGACTGGACCTGCCGGAGCGGATGAGCCTGCAGGGTGTCCCGGCCGCGCAGCGGATTGACCCCAATCTCAACGCAGAAACGATCGGCAAGACCGTGGCAAAAGAGCTCAACATCCCCGGCGACAAGCCGGTGCTTTACGCAGACGGACCCATTGGCGACTATTATGTCAGTCGGGATCTGCCAGAAAAGCAGCGGCAGCGGGTCAAGGACAGTGCGATAGCGCTGATCGCGGCGCACGCGCAGGTCGAAGCGGTGTTCGAGCATGATGACCTGGCGGCAATTTCGGTTCCCGGCGGGTCGCCGGAATCCTGGACCTTGGCGCAGCGGGCCAGAGCTTCCTTTAATGCGGAAAGATCGGGCGACTTTGTCGTGCTGCTCAAAAAAGCCGTCACGCCAATCGCTTCAACCATGCGCGGCTATGTCGCAACCCATGGCAGTCCCTGGGATTATGACCGCCGCGTCCCGATCCTGTTCTGGCGGGCTGGCGTGCAGCATTTCGAACAGCCGATGACGGTGATGACGGTCGATATCGCACCAACGCTGGGCGCGCTTATCGGGGTGAAAATCCCGGCGGACGAAATTGACGGCACATGTCTGGATATCGACGGCGGTACTGCAAATAGCTGCAATTGAACCGGGAACTGGACCCTAGCGTCGCTGGTAGCGAGTCAATCCCTGGCCCAGACTGTTGTTTGCAATGCGCAGCTGATCGCCGCTCCAGTCGGCAACAAACCAGGTGTTTCGTTGCACGCCCTTGGCCAGTGATGCGCTGTTGGAATGGATGTTGAGGCCGGTGGAATTATGGTCCCTGTCCTCGGCCGCCACCGCGATAAACGCGCTCCAGTTTTCCTTGTTCTGGCCTTGCACGAAGACATTACCGCTGATCACCCCGGTCGCGCCGGCTGGCAGGTCGATCATGTAATTGGTGTTGCGACCCTGGGTGTCATCAAAACTATTGTTGTTGATCGTTGCCCGGGGCGCGCGGCTTTTGACATAATGGCCGCCGCTGCCTTTCTCGAACCGGCTGTTGGTCACCTTGAGCGAACCGAAATCGCCTATATAGATGCTGTGCGCGCAGGACAGGCCGCGATCGCAGCGCCCCAGCCGCTGGAAGGTTGACCGGTCGATGACGATTTCCGCGCTCGGATCATCGGCGCTCAATATGCCTTCCTCGGCATTGCGGAACAGGGCGTTGTAAACATAGAGATCACCCCGCTCGATCCGGATCCCGGCACCGTTGCCATCCGGAACGCGCTGGTTCTGGAAGATGATGCCGTCGATCGTCGCCGCTTTGCCGCGCAGCACCAGCGTCGCCTTTTCCTCGCAAATGCCGCCGTCGAAGATCGTGCGGCCAGGGACGGCCGCCTTGTAAGTGATCCGGCCCGCCGTCTGCACCGCGCAATCGCCATAGGAACCGGGGGCGATGACGATCGTCGCATTATTGCCGCCAACCGCCTTGACCGCGTCGGCCAGCCGGGAATAGGTCGCTCCGGTTTCGGTCACCGTGAACGGTGCGTCGCGCTGGGCCTGGGCTGCGGTTGCGGCAACGCTTGCGGCGATGATTGCGACTAGCAACGGGGACTTGAAATTCATTTCGGTCATCCTGACTCGGGAGAATAGGGCAGTTTCAATATCGCCTGCCACGATGGCAAACAATATGAAAGCTTTGGCTGTCCCAGATGAATTCAGGCTGAGCGACAGAGGTTAACGGGGCAGGCTGACTGGCTTATTCGTTGAGATTGGGTCGGAGCCACTGGCGCGCCTGATCGATAGAGGTGCCACGCCGGACAGCATATTCCTCGACCTGATCCTCGCCGATCCGTGCGACACCGAAATATTCGGCCTGCGGATGGGCAAAGTAGAAACCCGAAACCGCAGCGGTTGGCGTCATCGCAAAGCCGCTGGTCAGCTCGATACCCGTATTTTCCGTGGCGTTCAGCATATCGAACAGGATCGGTTTCAGACTGTGGTCCGGACAGGCCGGATAGCCGGGGGCAGGGCGGATACCCTGATATTTTTCGCGGACCAGGTCCTTGTTGTTCAGATGCTCGTCGGCTGCATAGCCCCAAAGGTCCTTGCGCACATGCTCGTGCATCCGCTCGGCAAAGGCTTCTGCCAGCCGGTCGGCAAGCGCTTTCAACAGGATGCTGTTATAGTCATCCTTGTCCATCTCGAACCGTTGCACATGTTCGTCGATGCCATGGCCGGCCGTTACCGCAAAGCCGCCGATCCAGTCATCTGTGCTGTCGATAAAATCGGCGAGACAATTATTCGGTTTGCCGCCGCGTTTGACCACCTGCTGCCGCAACATCGGCAAGCTATATTCCTGATTATCCGGCGAAACCATGATGTCATCGCCATCGCGGCGAGCGCGCCAGAGGCCAGCGACGCCTTTGGCGGTGAGCCATTTTTCGTCAATGATCTGGTCGAGCATCGCCTGCGCATCGCGAAACAGGTCGCTCGCGCTTTCCCCGACAATCTTGTCGGTCAGGATGGCGGGATAATTGCCAGCGAGTTCCCAGGCGCGGAAAAACGGCGTCCAGTCGATATAATCGCGCAGGTCGGCCAGATCCCAGTCAGGATAAACATGCAATCCCGGCTTGGCCGGAGCCGGCGCCTTGAGTGCCATATCGATGTCGGCTGCATTGGCCCGCGCTTCTTCGAGCGTCGCCAGTTTTTTCCCGGTCTTGCCCGCGCGCGCGATCCGCACCTGTTCATAATCCTCCCGGGTCTTGGCGATAAAGCCGACCGCCTGGGTGTCGCTGACCAGTTGTGAGGCAACGCCGACGGCTCGGCTGGCATCGAGCACATGGATGGTCGGACCGCTATAGGCAGGTTCGATGCGCAGCGCCGTGTGGGTCTTGGAGGTGGTCGCGCCGCCGATCAGCAACGGCAATTGCATTTTTGCCCGCTCCATCTCTTCGGCAACGGTGACCATTTCATCGAGCGAAGGCGTGATCAGTCCGGACAGACCGATAATATCCGCGTCATTCTCGTTGGCGGCCTTCAAAATATCTGTCCAGGATACCATGACGCCAAGATCGATCACCTCAAAGCCATTGCACTGCAGCACCACGCCGACGATATTCTTGCCGATATCGTGCACATCACCCTTGACCGTGGCCATGATGATCTTGCCCTTGCCCTTCGCCTTTTCGTCCTTTTCCGCTTCGATATAAGGAAACAGATGGGCGACCGCCTTCTTCATGACGCGCGCGGATTTCACCACTTGCGGCAGGAACATCTTGCCCGAGCCGAACAGATCGCCGACGATATTCATGCCGTCCATCAGCGGCCCTTCGATCACTTCGATCGGCCTGCCGCCGCGATCCTTGACCGCTTGCCGCATTTCTTCGGTATCATCGACGATATGCGCGTCGATGCCCTTGACCAGCGCATGTTCCAGCCGCTTGTGCACTTCATAGCCGCGCCATTCCGCCGCCGCCTTTTCCGCGACCTCGTCGGTGCCGCGGAATTTTTCGGCGAGCGTGATCAGCCGGTCGGTGGCATCATCGCGGCGGTCGAAAATCACATCCTCGCACAGCTCGCGCAGTTCCGGATCGATATCGTCATAAATGTCGAGTTGGCCGGCGTTGACGATTGCCATGTCCATGCCGGCGGGGATCGCGTGATAGAGAAAGACGCTGTGCATCGCCTTGCGCACCGGTTCATTGCCGCGGAAACTGAACGACAGGTTGGACAGGCCGCCGGAGATATGGACATGCGGGCAGCGCTTGCGAATCTCGCGGGTCGCCTCGATAAAATCGAGCCCGTAGCGGCGATGTTCGTCGATGCCGGTGGCGATCGCGAACACATTGGGATCGAAGATGATATCTTCCGGCGGAAAGCCGATACCGGTCAGCAGCTTGTAGGCGCGTTCGCAAATCTCGATCTTGCGCTCCTTGGTATCCGCCTGTCCGGTTTCATCAAAGGCCATGACCACAACGGCAGCGCCATAGGCCATGCATTTGCGCGCATGGTTGAGAAACTCCTCCTCGCCTTCCTTCATCGAGATGCTGTTGACGATCGGCTTGCCGGACACGCATTTCAGCCCCGCCTCGATCACCGACCATTTCGAGCTGTCGATCATCACCGGCACCCGCGCGATATCGGGTTCGGCGGAGATCAGCTTGAGAAAGGTGGTCATCGCGTGATGGGCGTCGAGCAGGCCCTCGTCCATGTTGATATCGATCACCTGCGCGCCGTTCTCGACCTGCTGGCGAGCGACCTCGACCGCGGCTTCATAATCATCGTTGAGGATCAGCTTCTTGAAGCGCGCCGAACCGGTGACATTGGTGCGCTCGCCGATATTGACGAAATTGGTGGAGGAAGATGTGGTCATAATATCCGTTCTTGATTTATCGAAAGCGGTCGATGCCGCTTGCATCTAATTCACGTGCCACTTCAAGAATGGCTTCGCTGGTTGGCCCCTGGGTACCCGCTGTAGTATCCAGCGATCTTACGATGCTGAACCCCCGGGAAGTTGGGGTGCCATTGAGAAACCGCTCTATTTCATCGAGACAATCGGTCCAGTCTTTGCGCCGATTTTCCGTCCATTGTTGTTCTTCCGATGTTGCGAGGGCTTTTCGGGCTTTCGCAATTTTCAGATAGGCTGTTTCGTAGCCCGTTTTGATTTTCATGCTGCCATCGTGAAAGGCTCAAGGCCTGAAAGCCGAGTCCGCACAGTGACATTCGGTATCTTGCGGGGCTCCTGATCCGCCACGGCATTGGCGATGGCGCGGATATGCTCCGGCGTCGTGCCACAGCATCCGCCGACGATATTGACCAGGCCATCTTTCAGCCAATCACCGATCAATTCCGCCGTTTCTTGCGGCATTTCGTCATATTCGCCGAGATCATTGGGCAGACCGGCATTGGGGTAAGCCATGATCAGGCAGTCTGCCTCTTTTGACAGCATCGCCAGATGCGGTCGCAGCTGGTCGGCGCCGAACGAACAATTGAGGCCAATGGTCAGCGGCTTCAGATGCCGCACCGCGTGCCAGAAGGCTTCGACCGTATGGCCCGACAGATTCCGCCCGGACAGGTCGGTCAGCGTCATGGAGATCATTAGCGGCACGTCCCGCCCGCTCGCCTCGGCGGCTTCCATCGCTGCCATGCCGGCACATTTTGCATTCAGCGTGTCGAATATGGTTTCGATCAGCAGAAAGTCGACGCCGCCCTCGATCAGCGCATCGCATTGCTCGCGATAGACGCCCTTCAGATAATCATAGTCAATCTCCCGGAAACCCGGATCATTGACATCGGGGGACAGGGACAGTGTCTTGTTGGTCGGACCAACCGACCCGGCAACAAAGCGTGGTCGGCCATCTTTCGCTTCCGCCTTGTCGCAAGCGGCCCGCGCGATTTCGGCCGATTTGACATTCAGGTCCCGCACCAGATGCTCGCAGCCATAGTCCGCCTGGCTGATCACGGTGGAACTGAACGTATTGGTTTCGATAATATCAGCGCCGGCTTCGAGATAGGAGGTGTGAATGGCTTCTATGATATCCGGCCTTGTCAGGCTGAGCAGATCATTATTGCCCTTCTGATCATCGGTCAGATCAAGGCTGCCGCGATAGTCCCGTTCGCCCAGCCGATAATTCTGGATCGCCGTGCCATAGCCGCCATCAAACACCAATATGCGTTCGGCGGCGAGTTTCTGCAGCTGTTTGCGTGCATCGGTCATGCCGCTATTTCCTTTCGTTGGCCGGCAGGTCGCTTGCCGAGCAAATGGCAAATCGCGTAACTCAGCTCAGCCCGGTTGAGGGTGTAAAAATGAAACTGGCGAACGCCGCCGGCATAAAGCTTGCGGCACAATTCTGCCGCCACCGTGGCCGCGATCAATTGCCGCGCCGAAGGATGGTCATCCAGCCCTTCGAACAGATCATTCATCCACGGCGGAATTTCCGCGCCGCACATGCCCGCGAACTTGCGGGTCTGGGCGACATTGGAAACCGGCAATATGCCGGGAACCAGCTCTGCGTCGATACCGGCGGCCGCCGTCGCGTCGCGGAAACGGAAAAAGGCTTCGGCGGTGAAAAAGAACTGGGTGATCGCCCGGGTCGCACCAGCGTCCAGCTTGCGCTTCAGATTGTCGAGGTCGCTTTGCGGGCAATCGGCCTCGGGGTGGGTTTCCGGATAGGCGGCCACCGATATCTCGAACGGCGCAATATCGGTCAGACCTTTGACCAGATCTGCGGCGCTGGCATAGCCTTGCGGATGGGGCTCGAACGCCTGGCCTGCTGCGGGCGGGTCGCCGCGCAAGGCAACAATATGACGAACCCCGGCGTCCCAATAGGAGCGCGCAACCTCCGCGATTTCCGCTTTGCTGGCGCCGACGCAGGTCAGATGGGCGGCGGCCGGAATATTGGTTTCCCTGGCAATTCTGGCCACAGTCGCATGAGTGCGCTCGCGCGTGGTGCCACCAGCACCATAAGTCACCGAAACAAATCGCGGGCTCAGCGGCTCTAGCGTAACCACGCTGTCCCACAGGGTTTTTTCCATCTTGTCCGATTTGGGCGGGAAAAATTCGAACGAAACATCGGCATCACCGCTCAATCCCGCAAACAGGGGCTGATCCAGCGCGCGCTTGGCCTCTTCCAGTTCGATCAGGCCCATTGGCCGTGTTAGATTGTTCATGCTGAGGCTCTTTTCAAATCTTCGGTTTGGGAGGGCAATCGGTCGGCATCGGGATGCAGATTGGGGATGACGGGCTTTCTGGCGACCCATATTTTTACCGTCAGTTCGCCGCCGTCCAGTGTTCGGGTCTGCACCAGCTCCAGCTTCGAAGCGGCGAGCCAATGTTTCATGCTGTCATCGCTGAAGCCGAGGCGCGCATGCGCATGTTCGGTGCGCAAATCTTCCCGGTCATGGGCGGCAAAATCGGCGATCAGGACGATGCCGGCAGATTTCAGCACCCGTGATACTTCCACCAATACCGCTTCCGGATGCTGCGCATAATGTAGAACCTGATGCAGGATGACGCTATCAACGGCACCGTTTGCCAAGGGCAGACGATTGAAGTCGCCTTGCTTCAACTCCGTCTTCTGGATCAAATTCAATCCGTTGACGGCCTCGCTTTCGAGCAATTTGGCCCGCGCCAGCCGCAACATTTCGGGACTGTTGTCGATCGCGATGATCGCCTGAGCCGCGGCGCCGAACAGTTCGATCATCCGCCCGGTCCCGGTCCCGATATCGAGCATCCTGCCAAGCGGCGCGTCCCGCAGCAAGGCGAGCATTGCCCGCTCAACCTCTGCCTCGGGCAAATGCAACGACCGGATCGCATCCCATTCTTCGGCGTGCGCGGCAAAATAGCGTTCTGCCATTTCAGCACGCGCCTTGCGGACCAATGACAGCTGCGCCTGATCCTGCATCGCCTGTTCGGATTTGGCG
>JAGPVK010000021.1 GCA_018067055.1 Sphingomonadales bacterium
TCGAAATCATAATTTTGGTGGAACGATAACGGCGGTATCGACTGTGCGGCCATCTTCATCCAGCCAGAATAGAATATCGCCTTCAATCCTGATTTGAAAACTCGCTGTTTCCCCATAAGCCCAGCGATTCCACTTACGGAACCAGCGGTTTCCCTCGATCCACCACTGGCCCGCATCACGGTCTTCATTGGCATATCCCGCTCGACCGACCAGCTTGCCATTGTCGCGGACCTCGATCGTGCAGGGTTCACCGTAAACGGTTTTATACAATAATGTCAGGCCGGGAATCAGTCTGGTCAGATCGTCATTTTCCAATTGGGCCTGGTGGGCTTCGGCATCAGCCTTCTGACCATTGTTCAAGTCCCGCATGATTTTTGCCAGCAATTCCACTCCGGGGCGGATGCTGTTTCTGGGCAGGCTGGTAATCCCCAGCCGGAACATATTCTTATGCCCGGCCGGGTGAGCAAAATAGTCGCTGACCGGCTCAATCAGCATGCCCTGGGACTGCGCTGCCTGGACCAGCCGATCGGCATCCAGGTCTTCCGGCCCGCTCACCCAATAAGCAGTACCGCCATCGACAGGGGGAATAGCGACAGAATCCGGTCGATAATGATTCAGGGCATCGCGCAGCTCGATCAGTCTTTCCTCACATATCCGGTTCAACCGGCCAAGCATGGCGTCATAATGACCCAGAGACAGGAAAAAGGCCGCCGTTCGCTGATTGTTCGGAGATGGCCGTTTTGTTGTCAGGCTGCGGAGACGCCGAGCCGCTGCAATAACGTCGGCAGGGCCGACCAGATAACCGATCCGGATTCCGGGTGACAGCAATTTGGAGAGAGCGGAAACATAGAGCACGCGCTCGCCTCCGGCCATCGCCCGCAAAGCGGGCAAAGCATCGCGAAGATAATTCATTTCGCATTCAAAATCGTCTTCGATGATCAGCAGGTCATGTTTCTGCGCAGCGGCAAGCAACGCCTCACGGCGCGGCATTGACAGGGTAACCCCGGTCGGTCGCTGGCGGCTAGGCGTAACATGGACCAGATCACATTCCGTGATGGTGTCACCGACAACCAGCCCTTCTTCATCAACTTTCAGATAGTGGGTATCGGCACCACGAAGACCGATAAGTTCGCGCATCGAAGGCAGTCCCGGCTCTTCCATTCCGATGGAGACGCCGGGCCTGGCAAAAAGCTCGGTCAGCAAATGCAGCGCCTGCTGTTCACCGGCAGTGATCAGAATTTCATCAGGCTGAGCGCTTATACCGCGACGAGGAAGCAATTTGGTGCGGATCTCCTCGACCAGCATTTCATCATCGGAATCGCCATTGTCGATCGACCATTTATCGATTTCCTGGACGCCCAGTGCAAACCGGCTGGCTTCGCGCCATTCGGCCACTGGGAAGAGCGAGTGGTCATAACGTCCGTCAATGAACGGATAGCGATATTTTTGCCAGTCAGGGGGACAGCGAAATCCACCCGCAACGCCAACCCGCGCGCGAATCCTGCTCTTGGCAAAGGAAACCGTTCCATCATCACTTCCCGCATTGGCGACCACTGTCGCGACCCTGGTGACTGGCGCGGGATTATCTGCCACGAAAAACCCGCTACGCTCTCTCGCAACCAGATGGCCCTCGGCCACGAGCTGCTGATAGGCCAGCGAAGTCGTGTTGCGGGAAACGCCGATCTCGTCGGCGAGCTTTCTCGAAGAGGGAAGCTTTCTGCCCGGCGTCAGTACCGATGCATTGATTGCCTCAATGATGCGGGTACGAAGTTGCGCCTGTAGGGACAAGCTACTCCCCGGATCAAGCCGCAGCAACAACGCGATTGATTTTGAGTTAGACGATTTTTTGATCATACAACTAAGTACTCGGCCAAATTTGGGGTGCATTTGCTCCCCTATGAGAGAATCTCTTTTGGCTTTCTCCCCAGCTTTTATCCAGTTGGTAATTTAGTCCGCCGGTTTTCGTTGCGCAAATGCAAATGTGGAGCAAGATGCAGCGGAGCCTTCAGCGATGCAAGAACACGCTTTTGAGCTTCGCAGTGAACGCTGCGAGATCGACCAGCCCTGCGATATTCGCCAGATCAGTCAGGCATTTAACATGCTTGTTTTGCCCAACAATTAATGGCGGAGCCGGAGGGATTCGAACCCTCGATAGGTTGCCCTATACACGCTTTCCAAGCGTGCGCGATCGACCACTCTGCCACGGCTCCGCATATACCGTCTGACCCGTGAATCCGGTCGAATGTCAGACAGCGCCGCTTCCCTAATGCGGGATTGGCGCTTTCGCAAGCGATAGTGTCGGGTTAGGGTGATCACGCACAGAATGTCAGAAATTAAACCCGTTAGGGGAGAGCCTGTCGAACCCCGTCTCAAGACGCGAGGCGTCCTTCGACAGGCTCAGGACTAACGGCATGAGGCGGGACAACATATTATGATCAGATTACTCTCCATCGTATCTTTCGCGGCGCTTGCGATAGCGGCTCCGGTCACCGCTCAAGAGACCGAGAAACCGGAATTTCCCAGCCCCAATGCGATTGTCGATGCAGCCCCGGCTAGTGCCTGGGTGAAAATCGCCCCCAGCGACCTGCTGGTCATGGACCTTGCCCCCGATGCCGAAGGCAATCCCCGCCGCGTGGTCATCCAGCTGATGCCCGCACCTCCGTCATATGGATGGATCGGCAATATCCGGAAGCTAGCCACCGCACACTGGTGGGACGGCACGTCAATAAATCGCGTCCAGGACAATTATGTCGTGCAATGGGGCGACGCGAGTGAGGAGAAAGCACTGCCGGAGGGTTTGGAGACGGTGCCGGAGAGCGAGTATGTTCAACGGTTCAGGGCAACTGATATGGAGGAAGCCAAACGACAAATTGTTGCTCAAATTCCGGAACTCGCGGGTTCGCTGATTGACGATATGATGCGAAAGCAAATGGGTGCTGACTCATATGCTCCTAGCAACGTCCATATGGGTGGTTGGCCTACAGCTTTGGATCCCAATGTTGGTGAACGATGGCCGATCCACTGCTACGGCGCCGTCGGCGTCGGCCGCAACCTCTCCCCCGACACCGGTAGCGGCGCCGAACTCTATACCGTGATCGGCCATGCGCCGCGCCATCTCGACCGCAATATTGCCGTGGTCGGGCGGATTATCGAGGGAATGGAATATCTCTCCAGCCTGCCGCGCGGCAAGGGGCAATTGGGATTCTACGAGGATGCGAGCAAGCGGATACCGATCAACTCGATCCGGCTGGCCAGCACATTGCCCGAATCCGACCAGCCGCGTTTCGAATATCTGAATACCGAAGGCGAGTCGTTCGCCCAATATGCCGATGCCCGCGCCAATCGGCGTGATCCGTTTTTCATCAAACCGGCCGGCGGCGCGGATATCTGCAATATCCCGGTGCCGGTCCGGCGGGTGAGCGGGAAGTAATGGTTCCCCGGCGCAGGCCGGGGCCCAGAATATTCCCGCCTTTGCCTTTCGAACCGCACCGGCAGGACTCGACTGGGCCCCGGCCTTCGCCGGGGCACGATTTCGCTTTCCTACACTTGGCAAATTCGGTTAATCTCGCTCCATGCACAGGTGCCTTTCCCTATCTGCCTTAGCACCCTCCAATCGGCGGTTTTCCAAAATTTCCGGAAGCGAATATTTCTTTCCAATAAGGGGTGTGACCCCGTGTGACCCAAAGATTGTTCCCCGGCGAAGGCCGGGGTCCAGAACAGTCCCGCCTTCACCTTTCGAACCGCACAGACAGGACTCGCCTGGGCCGCTCGGCTTTGGAAAGCTTCCCCGAATCTTCCGTCGTTCGCGCCCTCCGGCGGGGCACGGAAACCGCCTCTAGAGGAGAACAGAATCTTTATCTTTAACACTGTAAACTTTGTAAAGTTCAGCAAGGAAGGAGCAGCATGAAAAACCCGTTTCGATCCGCGCCCATCACTTTTTTGGCTTTGGCCGCCGCCAGTTTTTCCTTGGCATCCCCAGCACTGGCGCAGGAAGAAGCGCCCGCGCCGACCCCCGCCGAAATCCTCGAAACCGCCCCAGCCGAACACTGGCTGCCCATCCCGGTCACCGACCTCCTGATCTTCACCCTGCCCGACACCGCCGATGGCACCAAGCGGCAGGCCGTCATCCAGTTGCTCCCGACCGAGCTTTCCGGTGGCCACGTCCGTAACGTCCGCAAGCTAGCAGCGACGCACTGGTGGAATGGCGCCAAGATTTACCGCGTGGCGAAGGATTTTGTCACCCAGTTCGGCGGCAATCCCGATGCCAAGACGCTTCCCAAGGGTCTAGAGACCGTGCCGGAGAGCGAATATTTCAACGCCGCCCTCGGGGTGAAACGCGACACCGATATGGCAGCGCTCAAGGCAGCAGTCGATTACAGCAACCAATATCAGGGTACCGAAATCCAGCCACTGATGAAGATGATCTACGAAAAT
>JAGPVK010000024.1 GCA_018067055.1 Sphingomonadales bacterium
CTTTTCGGTTTCGCCGGACATGTTTTTGTGCTGCGGGCAAAAAGCGGCAGGATGTGGGGCTTCATCGGTCTGGCAGCACCGGCCGGGATGCTGGTCCTGACGGCGCTGCTCGGCCGGTTTGACTGGAGCGAGAATATCTGGGGAGCAGTCTGCTTCGTTGTCGCGGTAACCGCAGCGATCATGGCCTGGCGCACCCAATTGGCAGTGCCATCGCTGATCATGCCATTGGCAAGCGCGATCACCGCGATTTTGCTGGTCGCCGCCTTGTGGTTGTGGACGCCCGACAGGCTGGCCGCGATAATTCCCGTAGCCGCGGCATTCGGCCTGGCGGTCTGGGCGCGGCATTGCGACAACCAGACGGTGGCGCGAGAAGCCTTTGCAGTAGCCATGCTGGGCGGATTGATAGCGGCGGTTCTTTCTGTTGAAATGATCAGCACGCTATTTGTTTCGCTGGCCGGCGAGACCGATTTGTATAGCCATCTGCCGGCTGTCGGCCCGATGTTTCTAGAGTTGCTGATCCCGTCTCTTGCTCTTGTCGCGCTCGCCGGAATATTCGGCGGGACACTGGGCAAACGCTGCTCAGCCGCAATCGCAGCTTCGGGCCTGACAGGCACAGGGACCTTTGCTTATCTGTTGCTCAAGCAGATATTGGCGATCGGTCCCATCGATCAGTTCATCCAATATGGCTTTGCTGAACGAGCTATATTCACCCACTTGCTCGCCCTCGCCGGATGGCTGTTGCTGCGCCGGACATGGAGTGCCGAATGGACCACGACGATGACAAATCTGGGGTGGACATTGGCCGGAATCGCGCTGTTCCGCTTTGTTTGTTTCGATCTGATTCTGCTCAGTCCAACCAGTGTTTACCAGGCAGTGGGACCTGCGCCGCTCGCCAATCTGGCGACGCTGCATTATTCTGGCGCCGCCATCTGGTTGTGGCTGTTTGCCAAAACCGGGTTGGTTGGAGACAGTGCGAGCAAATGGGTTAGGCCGCTTGAAATCGGGAGTCTGCTCGCAACCGTCGCAGCGGTTTTGGTGACGGTCCGACAAGCGGTCCATGGTACAAATATGGCGACGGTGATGATTGCCGCGGGTGATCCCGGCGATCTGATGAGCATCGACAGATTTGGATACACGACCACCGAAACCTATCTGTACAGCGCCAGCCTTCTGCTTCTCGCGATCGCCTGGCTGGCTCGCGGTATTCAGACATCCAGTGCCCTGCTCCGAATTGCCGGCTTGCTGCTGCTGACACTGGTCACGTTCAAGGTCTTCCTGATTGACGCAGCACAGCTGGAAGGCGTGTTGCGTATCCTGTCCTTCCTTGGCCTCGGTATCGCGCTTATCGGGATCGGCTGGATCTACGGCAAGATCATGAGACGCGACGCCAAGGCAGCGGGCGAGCCGGCGGTGGCTTGACGATGTCACGCCCGATGACCCGGATTGTCATTATCTATGCGCTGCTCTTGGCCGGCGGCGCTTTTGCGCTGGAGTGGCTGCAATATCAATATTTCGCCAAGGCCTATTCGGTCGAGATCTATATCATCCTGATCGCGCTCGGCTTCGCAGCGCTCGGTATCTGGGTGGGGCATCGGCTGACCACCCAAAAACCCCGCGGGCCATTTGAGCGCAATATGGCTGCGCTGCAATCGCTGGGCATATCGGGGCGGGAACTGGAAGTATTGGAAGCATTGGCCGGCGGGCAATCCAACAAGGAGATCGCCCGGACGCTCGCTATCTCGCCCAATACGGTCAAGACCCATGTCGCGAAACTCTATGCCAAGCTGCAGGTCAATGGCCGGGTGCGAGCGATCGAGGAAGCCCGGAGCCTGCATCTGATCCCCTGATATATCGGGGTGATTGGCACCCAGTCACCCATCCGGGTGATTTCCAAGCAACCTTTTTGATGGCATAACTGCCGCAGGAACGGGAGGGAAGACCATGCAGAAAATCGCCATAACCTATGGAATATTGTCCGGAACGATCACCATATTGACGTTAATCCTCGGTCTCGTGGTCAGCAATGGCGGCAGCTTTCTCTCTTCCGAAACATTCGGCTATCTGACCATGCTGGTGGCGCTGTCGATGATCTTCATTGGCATCAAACGGTACCGCGATCAGGAGCTTGGCGGAGTGATCCGGTTCCTGCCAGCCTTTACCATGGGGCTTGCCATCGCGGTCATAGCGGGGGTCATCTATACCGTCGTCTGGGAGCTTTATTCGATGAGCACCAATTATGCGTTTATCGACAGCTATGTGAACAGCGCGATCGAGGCGAAACGGGCCGCTGGCCTGACCGGCGAGCGGCTGGCGCTGGAAATCGCGGCGCTGGAAGAGATGCGAGCCAACTATGGCAAATTCTATATCCGCATGCCGATGACCTTTCTGGAGATCTTCCCGGTCGGCCTGATCATCGCGTTAATATCTGCAGCGCTGCTCAGAAACCCGAAGTTCCTGCCCGCCCGCCAAATATCGTAGCAAAGGAGAATGACAATGAAACTCGGAGCCTTTTCCCTCAGCCTGTCGGTCAAGGATGTCGCCCGTTCCAAGGCTTTTTACGAGACGCTCGGCTTTGCTAAATTTCACGGCGATGAAGACCAGAAATGGCTGATCCTGAAAAATGGCGAGACGCTGATCGGCCTGTTCGAGGGGATGTTTCCGAAAAATATGCTGACCTTCAATCCCGGCTGGGATCAGGAGGCACGAAATCTCGAAGATTTCGACGATGTCCGCGACATCCAGAAGTCATTGCTGGCAGCGGGCGTAACCCTCGACAGCCGCGCCGAAGGCGAAGCGGGGCCAGCCAGCATCATGCTGACCGACCCAGATGGTAACCCGGTCTTGATCGACCAGCATCGCTAAAGGCTTCAGGATCTAGTTCCGTAAATTGGGATGGTCGCCCACGCTCGCCCCGATCGCGTCCAGCGCCGGTTTGCGCATCGCCGATTTCTGATAGGCATAGGCATGGCCCGGCAGTTTGGCGAGCTGACCGGCGATCGCGGTCGCCGTGCTGACCACCTTGTCCGGCTCCACCAGCATATCGAGATAGCCGGCGTCGACCGCTCCTTCTGGATCATAGATGAACGCCTGAATCATCGCTCGGGTCTGGTGCAGTGGGCTGAGACGGTCGCGGGCCAGTTCGACCGCAAACACCGGCAGCGTCATGCCGGTAACCGATTCATTGGCGCCCAGCTTATATTCGCCCGCTGCGCCGACCCGCGTATCGCAAGACATCAGCAGGAACACGCCCATGGCAATGGCATGGCCGGTGCAAGCTGCGACAACCGGAATCGGTCCGCCATAGAGACGGAGCACCAGTTCCGAAGCCCGGTCAAGCAGACGCACAGAATCGTCGCGGGTGAAGCTGCCCATCATGCCGAGATCAAAGCCGCCCGAGAACCGTCCTTCGCGGCCGGCCAGCACAATCGCCTTGGCATCCGCCTCAGCCTTGTCCAGCGCCTCGTTGAGCGCCTCCATCAGTTCGAAATTGACGGCATTGGCCTTGCCATCGTCCAGGGTGATCAGCGCCACATCATTCTGGATATCGACAGAAATGCTCATGGTCTGTTTTCCTTCTCATTAATTTAATCGATCGATTAAACCTATGGGTAAAATCCCGCAGGTCAATGGCAAAA
>JAGPVK010000030.1 GCA_018067055.1 Sphingomonadales bacterium
TACCCAGTTGGTCCTTGAGCATATCATGGACCGCCAGCGCCGTGACGAAGGACAGGGTAGAGGGAGGAGGATCGCCCGGCCTGATGTCAACCACCGTGCTGCAATAGAGATTGCCCGCCGGACTCTCCCATTTGCGGCCCAGACGTCCGACGCCGCCGACCTGCTGCTCGGCCCGCAGCCAGAAGCCTTCCGGCGCATTGCCCTGCTCAACAAGCAGCTTCATATCCGCATTGGTCGATGCGGTTTCAGCAACGGTCTTTATCGAAACAGTCAGAAGAGCGCCGCCGCAGCCGAGGCGGTGATCGGAGCGATAAACGGAATCGCCAGATAGCCCAGCGGCGATACGAACAGCGCCAGCAACGCGATCAATATATTTTCGGCCTTGTGACCGGTCACCACGATCTGGTCAGCAGGATCATCGAAATAGATGATCTTGACCACCTTGATATAGTAGAAGGCACCAATCACCGAAGCGGCGATACCGATCACCGCCAGCGGCAACATGCCTGCGGCCACGGCGGCATCAAATACCAGGAACTTGCCCCAGAAACCGAACAAAGGCGGAATTCCAGCAAGCGAGAACATGAACACCGCAAAGGCAGCGGCAAGACCGGGCCGCGTTTGCGACAGTCCGGCGAGGCTCGCCAGGCTTTCCAGCGGTTTGCCATCCTTGTCGCGCATCTCGAGCACGCAGATAAAGCTGCCCAGCGTCATCGCGACATAGATTGCCAGATAGAACATCATCGCCGAAATGCCGGCAGCGGTCCCGGTGGCAAGACCGATCAGCAGGAAGCCGACATTGTTGATCGAGCTATAGGCGAGCAGGCGCTTGATATTCTGCTGGCCGATCGCGGCGACTGCACCGAGGATGATCGATGCAAGCGCAACAAATACGATGATCTGCTGCCAGGCCGATGTCTGGCCGCCAAAAGCATCGATGATCACCCGCGTAGTCAAGGCGATGGCCGCCACTTTCGGGGCGCTGGCGAAGAACGCGCTGACCGGAGTCGGTGCGCCTTCGTAAACGTCGGGCGTCCACATATGGAACGGCACCGCACTGATCTTGAACGCCAGACCCGAGAGCACCAGCACCAGTCCGATCAGCGGACCGGTCGACAGATCGCCGCTGAGCGCCTCCCCAATCACCGCAAAGCTGGTCGAACCGGCAAAACCGTAAACCAGTGAAATGCCGAACAGCAGCATCCCGCTGGCAAGCGCGCCGAGCACGAAATATTTGAGACCCGCTTCGGATGAGCGGATGTCGGTACGGATGAAGCTTGCCAGTACATAAGCGGACAGGCTGTTCAGTTCGAGACCGATATAAAGCGTCATCATGTCGGTTGCCGAGACCATCATCCCCATGCCGATGGTGGCAAACAGGATCAGCACCGGATATTCCGACCGATATTTCCCGCCATCCTGGAAGAAGCGCGGCGCGACGATCAGCGATATGATCGCAGCCAGATAGATCAGGAATTTCGCCGAACTGCCAAAGGCATCCATGCGATAGAGGCCATCAAAAGCGTCACCGCCACCCTTGAAATCGGGATTGTGCGACAGCAGCATCAGCAAGGTTGAAGCGCCGAATAGCGCGGCTACCGACAAGATGGTGATCAGACGCGCGGCTTTTTCCTGGCTCCATGCCGCAACCAGCAGCAGGATCAGGCTCGAAACCGACAGGAATATTTCCGGCGATACCAGCCAGAGAGAAGATGCAAGGTTCATTAGTGCGCCTCCCCATGGGCTTCATCTTTGATTGCCGGTTTTGCTTCGCCCATTTTCAGATGCGCGTCGCCTTCCGGTGCCGCACGGTCGATGCGGGCGACCAGCGCCCCGACATCACCGCGGATCGGCGCCATGAAGCTTTCCGGATAGACACCCATCCACATCACCGCAGCGGCAATCGGTGCCAGCAGTGCGATTTCCCGCGCCGACAGATCCGGCATCGCCTTGACATCCTCGTGCACCAGTTCGCCAAAGGCAACCCGGCGATAGAGATAGAGCATATAGCCCGCGCCAAGGATGATGCCGGTGGTCGCCACCAAAGTGACCCAGCTGTTGACCTTGTACAGGCCGACCAGCGACAGGAATTCGCCGACAAAACCGCTGGTGCCCGGCAGGCCGATCGAGGCCATGGTGAACAGCATGAACAATATCGCATATTTCGGCATGTTGATCGCCAGCCCGCCGTAGCGGTCGATCTCGCGGGTGTGCAGACGATCGTAGATCACGCCGACGCAAAGGAACAGCGCCGCCGACACCAGTCCGTGACTCAGCATCACGATGATCGAACCCTCGATCCCCTGACGGTTGAACGCGAACAGACCGAGCGTCACGATCGCCATATGAGCAACCGAGGAATAAGCGATCAGCTTCTTCATATCCTGCTGCACCAGAGCGACCAGCGAGGTGTAGACCACCGCCACCATCGACAGGCCGAAGATCAGCCAGATGAATTGCTCCGACGCCTCCGGGAACATCGGTAGCGAGAAACGCAGGAAGCCGTAGCCACCCATCTTCAGCAGCACACCGGCCAGAATCACCGAACCGGCGGTTGGTGCCTGAACGTGCGCGTCCGGCAGCCAGGTATGCACCGGCCACATCGGCATCTTGACCGCGAAGCTGGCGAAGAAGGCTAGCCACAGCCAGGTCTGCGCCTCGGGGGCAAAATCATAGTTGAGCAGAGTCGGGATATCGCTGGTTCCGGCGTCCTGCACCATCCACAGCATTGCAATCAGCATCACCACCGAGCCGAGCAAGGTGTAGAGGAAGAATTTGTAACTGGCGTAAATCCGGTTGGCGCCGCCCCAGATGCCGATGATCAGATACATCGGGATCAGGCCTGCCTCGAACAATATGTAGAACAGGAAGATATCCTGCGCCGCAAACACGCCGATCATCAGCACTTCCATGAACAGGAAAGCCGCCATATATTCGCCGACCCTTGTCTGGATCGATTCCCAGCTCGCGCCAATACAGATCGGCATCAGGAACACGGTGAGCATGATCAGCATCATCGAAATGCCGTCGATACCCAGCGCCCAGGCAAAATTGCCGAACAGCTCGGCCCGCTCGACATATTGCCATTGCGGTCCACCGATATCGTAATTGGCCCACAGCACCACGCCGAGCCCGAACAGCACCAGGGTGGTCACCAGCGCCAGCCAGCGCGCCGCCTGCGCGTTGAGGAACAGGCAGATAATCGCTGCCAGCATTGGCAGCCCCATCATCAGGGACAGGATTGGGAAATCAAGCTGGTTCATTAGCTGGCTCCCTGCACAATGATCCAGGTCGCGGCAGCGGCGAGGCCGAGCAGCATGACCAAGGCATAAGTATATAGATATCCGCTCTGGAAGCGTTTCATCACGCCGGAGCCACTGGCGATCACCGAAGCGATGCCATTGGGACCAAAGCGGTCGATCGTGCCTTCGTCACCGGTCTTCCAGAACAGCCGTCCCAGCCAGAATGCCGGACGGACGAAGATCAGATTGTACAGCTCGTCGAAATACCATTTGTTGAAGAAAAACTGGTACAGCGGGCTGAACGTCGCGGCCAGACGCGCCGGACGATCCTTGCCGAAGAAATACATGAAGATCGCGGTTCCCAGACCGGTCAGCATGGCGACGGTCGAGGACAGTTTCACCCACAAAGGCACCTCATGGATGGCGTGCATCAGATGCTCGTCGAACGCCAGGCTTCCGGCCCAGAAAGCGGCACCTTCTGCGGCTTCGACAAATTGATTGTGGAACAGGAAGCCAGCGAACACGGCGCCGGTTGCCAATACGCCCAGCGGGATCAGCATCGTCAGCGGGCTTTCATGCGGATGATAACCGCCGGTGGCGTCGGCGCCAGCCTGTTCCGGGGTCTTGTGAACGCTGTGCTGGATATGTTCGGACTGGATCCAGCGCGGCGTGCCCCAGAAGGTCAGGAACATCAGCCGCCAGCTGTAGAAGCTGGTCAGCAGCGCCGCGAGCACACCGATCGAGAAGGCGAACTGGCCAACTTCGGTGCCGCTGGCAAAGGCCACCTCGATGATCGCATCCTTGGAATAGAAACCGGCAAAGCCGCCCAGCCCGACGATACCGACGCCGGTAATCGCCAGCGTACCGGCCATCATCGCCCAGAAGGTGAACGGGATATGTTTCCGCAGGCCGCCATAATAGCGCATGTCCTGCTCGTGATGCATCGCATGGATCACCGAACCGGCGCCAAGGAACAGCAGCGCCTTGAAAAAGGCATGGGTGAACAGGTGGAACATCGCTGCGCTATAGGCGCCGACGCCGGCGGCAAAGAACATATAGCCCAGCTGCGAACAGGTCGAATAAGCGATCACCCGCTTGATATCATGCTGGACCAGTCCAACCGTGGCGGCGAAGATCGCGGTCGAGGCACCGACGATGGTGACGACCGTCAGGGCAACCGGGCTGGTTTCGAACATCGGCGACAGGCGGCAGACCATGAACACGCCCGCCGTCACCATGGTCGCGGCGTGGATCAGCGCCGACACCGGGGTCGGGCCTTCCATCGCGTCGGGCAACCATGTGTGCAGACCGAGTTGCGCCGACTTGCCCATCGCGCCGACAAACAGCAGCAAACAAAGGATGGTCATCGTGTCGAGACGCATCCCGGCAAAGGTGATCGTCGATCCGGCCATTGCTGGCGCGGCTTCGAGAATTTCAGGAATAGACACGGTGCCAAAGACCAGGAACGTTCCGAAGATACCAAGCATGAAACCAAGGTCGCCAACGCGGTTGACGACAAAAGCCTTGATCGCGGCGGCATTGGCGCTCGGTTTCTTGAACCAGAAGCCGATCAGCAGATAGGAAGCAAGGCCCACGCCTTCCCAGCCAAAGAACATCTGAACCAGATTATTGGCGG
>JAGPVK010000031.1 GCA_018067055.1 Sphingomonadales bacterium
CAGGACGAGGCTGAGTTGCCAGCGCGAAATGACGAAACGGGCAAGCATATCAGGCCTGGTCACCCACCAGATTGATGGCAGCTGTCATCGCTTTGTCCGGATCGGTTTTATCAAATCCCCGTCGCGCAATTTCTCGACGCCGCGAGTGACGATGATGTCTCCCTCCGCCAGGCCTGACAATATCTCGAGATTCTTGTCGGTTAATTTGCCAATCCGGACATTGCGCTGTTTGACCCGGTTTTTTTCATCGACCACAAATACCAGACCTTCACCGGTGCGGACACCGAATATCGCATTGGCGGGAACTGCGAAGGTCGCCGATGTTTGGCGGGGCACTAGAACTTCGACCATCCCCAATTGACCAGAGCGCAGTCGGTCGCTGGCCGGCAGCGCGAAATTCACTTCAAAGGTCCCGGTCTGCTCATCTGCTCGCCCGTCCATTTCGCTGACCACTGCGTCAAGCGGCGTGTCGGAAACGGCCGAAAGCAATATTTTGGCCGGCATGCCTGTGCTGAGCCGGGCAGCATCGGTGTCGGTCATCGGAACCCGCAGCACAAAGCCCTTGTCAATTTCACCCAGCACCAGCGCCGACATTCCGGCCGCCACAATCTGCCCTGCATCAATATTGCGAGACAGGATGATGCCATTGGAGGGTGCTCGGATATAGGCGGTGCGGCTGGTAAATTCGGTAGCCTCGATCCGGGCCCGGGCCGCGCGCGCAGCCGCTTCCGATTGTTCGAGCCGGGATTTGGTCACCCAGCCGTCCTTGAACAATTTCTCGATGCGATCATATTCCGCTTCGGCCCGATCCCGTTCGGCACGTGCTGCGCTCAGATCCGCCGCAACCGTGCTGTTGTCGAGCGCGGCCAAAATGGCTCCGCGCTTGACCCGGTCACCCTCTTCGTACCGGACCGACGCAACTTTGCCGCCGGTGGTAAAACCCAGCGATGTTTCCCGGCGCAGACGAACGGTACCGGCAGCAGTCAGGGTTTCGCTATTGCTGGCCGGCTGGACACTTGTCACATAGGCCGGAATCGGGTCGGTTGAACTGGGTTTTGCCTGTGGTTCGCTAACGCCGCATCCGGTCAATAAAACCAAACCGCCCAAAATCGATACTATCGTTCTGCCAAGCGTCATATCGCGCATTTCCACCCCTATTAGGATCGTCTTAAGTCTCTATCTGGCCTTGACCAATAGAAAATTGCGAAATGAATCCAAAAAGGGCTGGATTGTTAAACGCAGCCGCTTGAATGTGTTATTAAAGTGTCAGTTTCAACTTTCGGTTCCGACAATCTCTTGTCCGGACCCGCCCATGATCTTGTAGACAATGCCTGCCAGAATAGCACCGACGATCGGTGCAACCCAGAAAATCCAGAGCTGCGACAAGGCGATGCCACCCTCGATCAACGCGGGGCCGGTGCTTCTCGCCGGGTTGACTGAAGTATTGGTCACCGGGATGCTGATGAGATGAATCAAAGTCAGTCCCAGACCGATTGCCAGCGGCGCAAAACCGGCTGGTGCCCGGCCATCGGTCGCGCCGAGAATGATCATCAGGAAGAAGAAGGTCAGCAAGACCTCGATCGCGATCCCTGCTCCCATGGCATAGCCCCCGGGTGATTTTTCGCCGACTCCATTCGCCGCCAGTCCGTTGACCGCGAGGTCAAAATCCGGGTTGCCCGAAGCAATCCAGAAGAGCGCCGCCGCTGCTGCAATCGCTCCGACGACCTGCGCGATAATATAGATCGGGATTTCTTGAGCCGGAAATCGCCCGCCCATCCAGAGACCGATAGTGACGGCAGGATTGAGATGGCATCCGCTGATATGGCCGATGGCATAAGCCATGGTCACCACCGTCAGGCCAAAGGCCAGAGATACGCCGAGCAGGCCAATGCCGACTTCCGGAAATGCCGCCGAAATGACCGCGCTCCCGCACCCGCCGAAAACCAGCCAGAATGTCCCCAGAAACTCGGCCAATGATTTTTGTAATGTCGTCATAATCTTCCTCCCGTGCGCTCAAACCACTCAACATGGTGCAACGCCAAACAGGATCACATTATTGAGAATTGTCGGATTCTCAAGATTCAAGACTGTAAACACTTGTATAGGGACGCTATTTTGGGGACGCCGCGCGGCGCAGGCGATCATTCAGCGCCAGGCCGATACCGCGATCGACAATCGGTGCCACGGCAATTCTTGCTTTTTCACTCGCCTCGGCATGGTGCAGGGCCGCAAACAGCAGGCTGGCGGCTTCCGCAAGATCCGAGCCGGGGGACAGGTTGATGTCGCCGGCTACGGGGCCGAAGCCGATATGATATTCATCGGGCTGGGCGATTTGCGCCGCGAGACGCACCGGCTTGTTCGGCGCATAATGCGACATCAATTGACCGGGCGCTTCAATTTTCGTGCTCACTCTGCTGTCCGCCGGTTTCCCGGCGATGGCTTCCAGTTGCTCCAGCGTCACCGGGCCTGGCCGCAGAATCCGGAAATCGCTCCGATCAACCGCAACGATGGTCGATTCGATCCCCTGTTCACAAGGCCCGCCATCAAGGATCAGCGGTGCAGCCGTCCCGAGACTGTGCGCAACATGATCCGCCGTGGTCGGGCTGATCCCGCCGCTGCGATTGGCCGACGGCGCGGCAAGATAGAGGCCCGAGGCATCCAGCAATGCGCGCATCACCGGGTGCGCGGGCACCCGCAGGGCAATCGTATCGAGACCAGCGGTAACGGCTGCGGCCACCGGACAATCTTCGGCTTTGGGCACCACAAGCGTCAATGGCCCCGGCCAGAGCGCTTCGGCGAAGCGAACAGCCAATGGATTGAACTGCCCGAGCTTCCTCGCCGCATCCAGGTCCGTCACATGGACAATCAGCGGATTGAAATCCGGACGGCCCTTGGCCCGGTAAATCTCGGCCACCGCTGCCGGATCGGTCGAATCGGCCGCCAGCCCATAAACGGTTTCGGTCGGCACCGCGACCAGCCCGCCCGCCCGCAACCGCGCAACGGCTTCGCCAATCGTCGCCGTGCCGTAGCGGCGGGCTTCACCACCAATATGATCATTTGAGCCGGACATGACCCTGCGCTATAGCCCAGCGGAAATTCAGGCAACAACGGATAGCAATTTCATGAGTTTTACAGCCCCCGGTCGCGAACAGAATTTTGTCCTCAAGCATATCGCCGAGATTGGCGAACTGGCCAGCCATGAACGCTTTGCCGGTGCCAGCGAGGATATGGTAGAAGCCATTGTTGACGGCATTGGCCAGTTTGCCGAAGGCGAATTTGCCCCGCTCAACCGGATTGGCGACACCGAGGGCGCGCGATGGAACGATGGCAAGGTCACTCTGCCTGCGGGCTATAAGGAAGCTTATGCGCAATTTGTCGGCGGCGGCTGGGCCTCAATCGACGGGCCGGAGGAATATGGCGGCCAGGGCCTGCCTTATTCGCTGTCCGCGCTGATTCTGGAAACCTGCGGTGCCGCCAATTTCGCTTTCACTCTTTGCCCGATGCTCAGCTTCGGTGCCATTGAGGCGATCCACGTCCACGGGTCCGACGAGCAGAAGGCACAATATCTGCCCAATCTGATTTCCGGCTCCTGGACCGGCACGATGAACCTGACCGAACCGCAGGCTGGCTCCGATGTCGGCGCGCTGCGCTCCACCGCCGAACCGATCACCGAGGGCGAGCATGAAGGCAAATATCGGATCAAGGGCCAGAAAATCTACATCACCTTCGGTGAGCATGATCTGACCGACAATATCATCCATCTGGTGCTGGCCCGCACTCCGGGAGCGCCGGAAGGAACGCGGGGCATTTCGCTGTTCATCGTCCCCAAATTTCATCTTGATGCGGATGGAAAGGCAGGAGCGCCGAATGACGTGACCTGCGTGTCGATCGAACACAAGATCGGGATTCACGCCTCACCAACCTGCGTCATGGCTTATGGCGAGCAGGGTGAATGTATCGGCGAGATGATCGGCGGCGAATTTGGCGGGATGAAGGCGATGTTCACGATGATGAACAACGCCCGGATCAATGTCGGCTCACAAGG
>JAGPVK010000430.1 GCA_018067055.1 Sphingomonadales bacterium
ACATGCCTTGGCACAACTTGACACTTTTGAGCTCCAATCGTTCAAGGAAGACGCAGACGAGCTTTGCAGCAAGCTCAAGGAGCAAAATGAGCAACGTGCGCGCAGCTATCTGGAAAAATTGCGATCTCGGTTTCGGGCGCAGGGGTTCATTGTTAACGAGATGGTGATGAGCGACGGCGATCCGCGTGATCGGCTCCGGCAGGTCGCCCTCGATCTCGGTGCCGACCTTATCGTTGTTTCGTCGCATGGGCGCAGCGGCCTCAGTGATGTCGCATGCGGGAGCGTCACTGCCTATTTAGCAGATCACGCGCCATGCCCGCTTTTGATCATCCGTCCAAGCTTTCAACTCGGTCAAACAAAGCAATTCGCCAGTAATTCGGACGATGTTGACACGCTATCGCGTGAGATCACTCAATAGTGGCTGATGCCTTGCCGGAAACCGACGCTATCGCTGCCGCGGCCGAGGAAATGGGCCGAGATCACCATGTTTTAGAAAGCATATCCCATCCGATCGCCGCTTGGAAAGATATCAGCGTCGCATTCGACTGGCTTCACGATGCAAGGCTTGCCTGCACGGCTGGAGTTCCAGAGGCAAGCAAGGCAGCCGAATGGCTACTCGACAATGATTACCAAGTTCACAGGGCGCTTCGACAAATCGAAAAAGACCTCCCGGCAAGCTTCTATAAACAACTACCGGCCCTAGCTGACGAGCAGGATTGCTCACAGCCGCGGGTTTTCGTGCTGGCGCACCAACTGTTGGAACTGACCAGGATGCAGATCTCTTCGGAGAGTGTAATTCGTTTTTTGCGGGCGTATCAGCGCGAAGTGCCGCTTTCCATTGCCGAGCTTTGGGCATTTCCCGTGATGCTGCGAATTGCCTGCATTGAGATACTCATTGCGACTTTTACTCCCCTGTTTTGTCATTGCCTGACATTGCCTTTTCGCCTCTCCCACTGGGCGAACGAACCGCATTCGATCGAGGAAACAGAACTCGTCGGGCGCGCGATAGCCAACCTTGGTCTCATCGACGCGATCTCCTGGGAAGACGTGTTCGACCAATTGAGCTGCGTCGAGGAAATTTTACGGGACGATCCAGCGGATTTTTACAAGAAAATGGATTTTGAAAGCCGAGATCGCTACCGGCGTGCTGTCGAGGAAATGGCGCAATATAGCGATCTGGAGGAATCGGAGGTCGCAAAGCGTGCAATTGATGCGACGCGCGCGCCGACAGCGGATGATGTAGAGACGCATGTTGGCTACTGGCTGGTCGGAGCCGGGCGCGGCGCGATTGAGCGGCGGCTCGGAGTGAAGCCCCCGACCAATATACGGTGGCGACGGTCACTCCAAGATCATCCGGCGATCTTTTACTTTGCGGGTCTCGCTTTTCTGACAATAGGTGCGCTAATCCTGCCCGCATTATATTTGTGGTGTATTGGTGCCCCGCTCGTTGGATCGCTGGCTGCCCTGTCCCTGGCGCTTGTCCCGGCCTCAGTCATGGCTCTGACGATATTGCACTGGACGATCACACACATTCTACCGCCACGTTCCCTCAACAAACTTGATTACGGTAAAGGGTTGCCGCAGGATTGCCAAACCCTGATTGTCATCCCGGCGATAATCGCAAGCACGGAAGAAGTGCCGAGATTTATTGAGCAAATGGAGACCCATTGGCTTTCCAACCCCGATCCCATGGTGCAGGTGGTTCTTTTGGCGGATTTCGCCGACGCGTCGAGCCAACGCACCCCGCAGGATGAGGCGGTCGAACAAACGCTGGAAGTACAGGTCCGTGCCCTCAATGCTCGCCACGACGTCCAACGACCTTTTCACCTATTGTTGCGGCCACGATGCTACAACCCCGCTGAGGGCTGCTGGCTCGCCTGGGAGCGCAAACGCGGAAAGCTCGATCAGCTTAACCAAATGCTATTAGACGACGATATATCTGCATTTCCCCTACACGTAGGCGAACGCGGCATCCCCAAGAATATCAGGTTCGTCGTTACGGTTGATGCCGATACAATCCTGCCGCCAGGTTCCGTTACGAAACTGGTCGGCACACTCGCCCATCCGCTGAATCGGCCGCGGATCGACCCGGCGAGCGGACGCCTCAAGAGCGGCTATTCGATCATTCAACCCCGGGTGGAAATTTCGCCCAAAAGCGGCGCGAGGACCTTGTTTTCCCGCCTATTCACCGGTGATACTGCGATCGATATCTACAGCAGAGCTGTCTCCGACGTTTATCAGGACTTGTTCGGCGCAGGGATTTTCGTGGGCAAGGGCATCTACGATGTGGAGGCATTTCACCGCAGCGTCGAGGGCCGAGTTCCCCAGAACAGGATACTCAGCCATGACCTATTTGAAGGCGCCCATGGTCGCGTTGCCCTCGCCACGGATATCGTCCTTTACGAGGGCTTTCCAGGAAATTATCTCGAATATGCCAATCGACTGCATCGCTGGATCCGCGGCGATTGGCAGCTTTTGCCGTGGCTTGCACAGATCGTTCCAAAGTTCGACGGAAGCAAGGGTACAAACCCGCTAACTGCGATTGACCGCTGGAAAATCATCGATAATTTGCGGCGCAGCCTGGTCTCGCCGACCACGCTTCTCTTAGCTGTTACGGGGTGGCTTATGCTGCCGGGAGCCGCCTGGTTCTGGACTTTTCTCGTATTTTTTACGCCAGCGGGCCAACTGTTCGTGGATCTGGTCGGTAGCCTCGCACGCGGGCGGCGGCGCGGTGCTGCACACGGAGTTTTAGCACGATTGAGCGACCAGGCGGGACGCTGGCTTCTTGCCATCGTATACCTGCTGCATGAGTCATTCCTATCGCTCCACGCTATCGCCGTGACGCTCTGGCGGATGCGCATCACTGGCCGCAAGCTACTTGAATGGACCACGGCGGCCCAGGTGACAGCGCAGATCGGAGCAAAGCAGGACCGACGTGCAATTTGGCGGCGCATGTGGTATTCCCCTTTCGTCAGCGCCGGACTGGTCGGGGCTTTATGGCTGGTCCGGCCAGGAGCGCTTCCCGCCGCAGCCCCACTTCTTCTTCTTTGGATTCTGGCTCCAGAAATCACACTGCTGATCGGTAGAACGCGAACCGACGAGATCGAACCGCTTTCGCCTGCAGACGTTAAGTTCCTGCGGATGCTGGCGCGCCGGACCTGGCTCTACTTCGAAAGCTTCGCCGGGCCCGAAGATCACTGGCTTCCGCCGGATAATTTCCAAGCGCCGCCCCACGAGCAACTGGCACACCGTACGTCACCCACTAACATCGGCATGATGATCCTGTCTACCACCGCAGCTTGGGATCTGGGCTATCTCGGCCGGACCGAACTAGTAGCAAGGACTGTCAATCTGTTCGATACGCTTGGCCGCCTCGAACGCTATCGAGGACACTTCTACAACTGGTATGATACCAGGACCCTGCGACCTCTCGAACCGCGTTACGTTTCCACTGTCGACAGCGGTAATCTAGCGGTTTGCCTGATCGCCTATGCTGCGGCGCTCAACGAGGCGAGCAGCGCTCCCGGATTGGAACCCCAACGGTGGACAGGGCTGTTCGATGTAATCGACCTGCTGGACGAGATCGCAGAGACAGAGAACAGTAAAATGCTCCAGCAATGGACGAAGGGTATCCGGACGCATATTTTGGAAATCAGGGATGATGAGGCACTATGGAACACGGGTCTTTGCGACCTGTGTGATACGCTCATCCCGCATATTGAGAATCAGCTGGCAGAGGCGATTAAGACAGAAATACCGATCGCGAACGATATCTTGCATGATATTCACGCCTGGATCGATCGGCTTCGCCATCAGGCGCGAGCGATGTCGCGTGACATTGAACTAGATACCTCGCACGCGCCCGAATTGACGCATCTCGCGAAGCGCGCAGCAGAAATTGGCTATTCCATGGAATTCAGACCACTTTACGATGAAGATCGGCGCCTCTTCCGGATTGGTTACAACGTCAGCTCCGGTCGCGCTGACGCACATTATTACGACCTGCTTGCCTCGGAAGCCCGACTTGCGAGCTTCTTTGCCATCGCGAAAGGAGATGTTCCCGTCGAACACTGGTTCCACCTGGGAAGGCCTCTGACGCGCGCCGATGGCGGACTATCGCTAATCTCATGGAATGGCTCGATGTTCGAATATCTGATGCCGCGGCTGCTGCTTCATGGGGAAGCAGGAACGCTTTTGGCCGAGAGCGAGCGCCTCGCCGTGGACGTCCAACGCCGTTATGGTGAACGCAATAGCGTTCCGTGGGGTATTTCCGAATCCAGTTTTGCCGCAAGAGACCCGGACCATAATTATCGCTACCAAGCCTTCGGTGTACCGGACTTGGGGCTCAAACGAGGCCTCGCCGGCGACATGGTGATTGCGCCATATGCATCTGCTCTCGCGCTGGCGATTGTGCCCGCTCTTGCTGCGGCCAATCTCAAGAAGCTCAAGAGGCTCGGTGCCCATGGTCTTTACGGCCTATTCGAAGCGCTTGATTTTACCGCTGAACGGGTCAGCAGCGGCCAATTCAGCCCGGTTCACGTCTATATGGCGCATCACCAAGGTATGATCCTGTGTGCGATCAGCAATGCACTACTTGGCGAAAATCTTGTCCGGCGCTTTGCTGACGACCCGAGGATGCGACCGGTTGCATTGCTTTTGAGCGAGCGGGTTCCTCACGAGATACCAGCTGAGATCGAACATATTGAGGAACGCGATCAGCCGTTGATGCGGGGAACTCCTAGGAAGATTCCTGCATCCTGGAATCCCCCCTCGAATGCCGGTTTCCCTCAGCTTCACCTTTTGGGCAACGGGCCAATGTCCAGCTGGATATCGGAAGCGGGCGGTGGCGGGCTGCGCTGGCACCACAATGCGCTTACGCGGTTCGTTCCCGACAGTACACGTGATGCCGATGGCTTGTGGATCTATGTCGCTGATGATGAGAGCGAGACCCTGTGGTCGGCGACGCTGCAACCTACTTGCACCCAGCCTGACGTCTCTCAGGTTACCTTTCACCCGCACATGGCGGAGTTCAATCGCCGGGACAATGACATTGCGCTGCGCCTGGAGGTCGGCGTTCTTGCCAGCGAGGATATTGAGGTCCGCCGTCTGTCGATTGTGAATGAAAGTAATGAGCCCCGTTCGCTGCGACTCACGAGCTACGGCGAAGTGGTCCTTTCCCGATCGCTGGAGGATGAAAGACACCCTGCCTTCAGTAAACTCTTCGTGGGTAGCGAGTACATACCTGATCTGGGCGGATTGTTGTTCCGGCGACGTCCGCGCTCGCCGCTAGAGACTCCGCCGGTCCTCGTACATTTTGCAGTCGACGCCCAAGGTCCCATCCAGGGTTTGTGCTATGAATCTGATCGGAGGAATTTCATAGGACGAAATGGCAATCAGCGTTCTCCGCCCGGAGCGCGCTCGGAGTTGTCGAATACGACGGGCTGGACACTTGATCCGATCATGGCGTTGCAGTTCCAATTGAAAATCAAGCCGTTCGAAACGCGCGAACTCTCCTTCCTCACCGTAGCCGCCGCGACTAGCAAGTCGGCACTGGAGCTCGCAAGGCGTTATTCGACCCTCGCGTCGATCGACTGGGCCATTCATGATGCTTTGAACGACAACGCGCGCGCGCTAGAACGGATGCAGATTGAACCCGACCATTTACCTTCGATACAGGCACTTGCCTCACAGCTGGCCTATCCCCACGGTGGCTTGCGAGGACATGCCGCTACAATCAGCGGCAACCAGCTCGGACAGCCGGGTCTCTGGGGAATATCCCTTTCGGGAGACCTACCGATCTTGCTTTTACGGGCCAGTGACGCGACTAGTGCGTTGTTGCCGCAGATGCTGGGCGCGCATCAACTCTGGCGTCGCCACGGCTTGGAAGTGGATGTTGTCATACTGCAAACAGCTGGCTCCGGTTATACAGAACCGATGCGCGACGAGCTGAGCAAGCTCTTGTCGCAGATGAATGCAGCTGAGCTTTTGAGTCGCAAGGGTGGTGTTCATCTTCTTTACAGCGATCAAATTGGCACCGATCAAATTAGGCTGCTGGAAAGTGTCGCCCATGTGATCCTCGATGCGGCGGGTGGGTCGTTGCAGAACCAGTTATCACGGGCCTCTATCCCGAAATTGCAGCTACCTCATTTATCACCCCCCTACTTTCCAGACCTACGGAAGTTTGATGCATTTGAACGACGCGAGGATCTCCAGTTCGATAACGGTATTGGCGGGTTCACCCCTGACGGTCGCGAATATATCATCCATCTTGAGCCCGGTGCAACGACGCCTGCGCCGTGGTCCAATATCTTGGCAAATGAGGAATTTGGTTGTCTGGTCACCGAATCCGGAGGAGGCTTTAGCTGGGCTGTAAATAGCGGCGAGAACCGCCTCACCCCCTGGACGAACGATCCCGTGACTGACCGACCCGTCGAGACGCTCTACCTACGCGATGAGGAGACCGCTGAAGTTTGGACGGTCACGCCCCAGCCAGCGGGCCAATCATCGGCATGCGAAGTGCGGCATGGCGCTGGCTATACCATCTGGTCAAGGCAGTCCAACGGAATTGAGCAAGAGGAGCTGGTCTTTGTTCCTTTGGACGAACCGGTCAAACTCGTTCGGCTTCGGCTTCGCAACCTTACAGATCGTCATCGCCGACTAACCGCAACCTACTATGCCGAATGGTTATTGGGTTCACTTCCCAGTCTTTCCCGAGCCAGTATTGTTTGCAGCCACGATCCAACTGCCCAGATAATCTTTGCAACAAACCGCTGGGACGTTACTTTTGCTGAGCGCGTAGCATTTCTCACTGCCAGCAGACCGCCGCACGGTTTCACGACTGATCGGCTGGAGTTTCTCGGCCAGCATGGCGATCAATCTCATCCCGACGCGCTTCGGAGATGGGGTCTTTCGAACACGGTTAACCCAGGCGGCGATCCTTGTGCTGCCTACCAGATACATCTGGAATTGGCTCCGGGAGAGAGTGATGAAATCCTGTTCGTGCTCGGTGAAGGAGAAAATCACACCTCGGCTCAGGACCTGGCAATACGCTGGCGAGATTGTGAGCATGCGGGACAGGCATTGCAGACGCTGGACCGGCACTGGAACGACATATTGGGGGCCGTTCAGGTTTCTACGCCCGATGCCGGTTTTGACTTGATGGCCAATCGCTGGCTCATCTACCAGACTCTGTCCTCACGCGTGCTTGCGCGAACCGGCCTCTATCAATCGAGCGGGGCCTTCGGCTTTCGTGACCAACTCCAGGATGTTCTCGCCCTGCTTCATACCGCCCCTGATCTGACCCGGGCCCATATCCTCCTTTCGGCGCGTCACCAGTTCGCGGAAGGGGACGTCCTTCATTGGTGGCATCCACCGTCTGAGCGCGGTGTGCGTACCCGCTGTTCGGACGACTTGGTTTGGCTCCCTTACGCCGTAGGCATATATGTTCAGGCCACGGGCGACTTCGGTATATTGGACGAGGAAGTCCCTTTTCTCGAAGGTTCGCCTCTAACAGATGACGAGGAGAATCGGTATGCCCGCTTCGAGTCTGGAAGTGCGCTGTACCCATTGATTGACCATTGTGAACGCGCGCTTGAACGCGCGCTAACTGCTGGACCGCACGGACTGCCATTGATCGGCGGCGGCGACTGGAACGACGGTATGGATCGCCTCGGGCGCCTGGGCCGCGGTGAGAGTGTCTGGCTGGCGTGGTTTCTCGCGGTCACTGCCGATTTGTTCGCCGTTGTCTGCAAGCGCACCGAACGAACCTCTAGCGCTGAACGATGGGAAAAACAGGCAGACCTGTTGCGGGCTAGCGCGGAAGAAACAGGATGGGATGGCGGTTGGTATCGCCGGGCCTATGACGATGAGGGACATCCGCTCGGTTCTGCGATTAACGACGAGTGCCGCATCGACTCCATTTCGCAATCCTGGGCGGCCTTTGCCTCGGCGCGGCCTGACCGCGTACGTCAGGGTCTCGATGCGGCTTGGACCGAGCTTGTGCACGCCGAGGACAGTTTGTCGCGCCTGTTATGGCCGCCCTTCGACAAAGGACACCGCGATCCGGGCTATATCAAAGCCTATCCGCCCGGCACGCGGGAAAATGGGGGTCAATACTCCCATGCCGCCGCGTGGCTAGGTATTGCTTTTGCCAAACAAAAGGAACCCGAGAAAGCCTTCTCCATTTTCGAGACGATCTCTCCTGTTCGGCGTACTGATGAAAGGGCGAAGGCGGAACACTACAGGCGCGAACCATATGCTGTGGCAGGAGACATCGCGGCGGCAGTGCCGCATTCCGGTCGTGGAGGCTGGAGCTGGTATACCGGCGCAGCTGGATGGACCTGGCGGCTTGGAATCGAAAATATTTTGGGACTGAGGCGAACAGATGGTAATTTGGTCGTTGACCCATGTATCCCGCGATCATGGGGCGGCTACAGCGCGGAATTACAAAGCCAAACTGGCGCGATTTCAGTTCGGGTAGAGGATCCTGACGGGCTTGGATGTGGAAACGCGGAACTAATGATCGACGGAAAGGTTTCGACCGATAAAACAATCCCCTTTCCAAAAAACGGGACCACAACTCAGGTTATTGTCCGGTTGAAGAGACGTAAAAGACTGTGAATCGGCTAAGGAAGTTTTCGCGGCAAGCTGCACGCGTGATTGCCTCCCTTCCATCAGAGCGTGTTCCCCGCCGCTAAATGGTGACGGCAAAGACGTTTTGATGGGTTATTGAAACAGGCTAATCCAGATAGCCACAAAAAAGGCACCTGTCCCAAGCAATACAAACACATGCCAAATTGAATATCGAAAACTCTGTTTCTTGCGGCGGTAAAAAATCGTTCCAAAGGAATAGAAAAACCCGCCTGTGAAAATCGCTATCACCGCTGATAAAGGCAATATGGAAGAAATATCTGGCAGAGTAATTGTGCCTAGCCAGCCAAGACCAATATAGGAGGCTAAAGACCAGCTGGGTTCAATTTGTTCCCCCAAAACCTTATAAAGCATAGCCGGAATTGCGAGAATCCAAACTGCGCCCAAGACAAAATATGCTAATGTCGTGCCTACAAAAACCAGAAGTGGTGTAAATGTCCCAGCGATGAACGCATAGATAGCCGCATGATCCATCCTGCGTAGACTGCTGCGCCAATGATGCTGCGGCAGAAGGTGATAGGATGCGGACGCCGCGAACGACGCTATCATACAAATCACATAAATGGCGCAAGCCACAATAAGCGGCACATCAAACTGCACAGCACTATAAAATATGAGAAACATGCAACTCACAAAGACCACAACAAGACCAAAAATATGCACAATGCCGTCAGCATATCGTTCTTGAATTGATGGACTAGGGTACATTCTCGATTCTCTCAATCTAAGGTTATTCTCGCGGATCTATGATATGAAGCGCAAGAGAATTCACGAACAATGCTTAAAATTTTTGCGCAGGGCAGTTTGAGTTCTGTGTCAGGTACAAGATCATGGTTAGTAAAATCGTTGATTGTTAATCCGCCAAAGATGTTACAGGCGAGGCGGAAGCGGTCCTGAACGTCTTTGCTGACAGCAGTATGAACCGAGGGGAAGGCAACCGGTGTTGTCGCTACAGCCATCACGCCAATCAGATGATCAAGAAATTGTATTTCCAGCCATGCGTGGCGAGCAAAATACAAAAGATACTGTAAGCTGCCCCGCATCCCTCCCAATAAAGCAAAACCGAGATAGAGCAGTTTGCGCTGAGCCAGTTCAGGGCAACAAGTCGAAACAGGTAACCATACCGGTCACGTGGACAAAAAAATTTCAAACAGATTACCGAAGCTCAAAAAGCTCTCGGCAGAGCGACAAGCGGAATGGAGCGACAATCCGTCGCCTAAAGCACGGCGAACGATATTACAAAATGATACGCGCGCGCAAGCACCTCCCCTCAGTAATTATACGTATAATCGATTTTTTTTGAGGGATGGCGCTCTCTCAGGCGTATTTCTTGTGCAGACACAAAAATTTGCGGGAAAATTAGAACCAGGCAATCAACCAACAGAGGAAAGGATTGATGATGCCTACCGAAATTGCGCGGCCCATTTCGAAAAATCGACAAATTGTGAATAATACACTGGTGGAATCGAAAGATCGGATATTCCATTTTCTCTTACGCCAAACCCGCAATCAAGAAGATGCTCAGGACATTTTGCAGGATTTTTTCGTCCGGGTTTTAGCCCGGGCCGACGATCTTCAAGATTGTGAAAAAATTCGGGGATGGCTGTCCAGCATTTTACGCTCTGTTCTTTCAGATCATTTCAGAAAAAGAACGCAGGAGTCTAAAAAATTGAGCGAATATGCCTCATTTCTAGCACTCTTAGAACGCGTGGAGGAGGAACCTGAAACAGACTTTCCATGCGTCCAGCAAAATCTCCCCAAGCTCAATCCAAATTACAGAAAACTGATCGAACGAACTGATCTACGCGCGGAAGACCGGACGAAGATATCCAATGATCTTGGCCTGTCTCCCAATACGCTCCGGGTAAAGTTACACCGGTCCCGCCAAGCTTTGGGCCGCAAAATCAAACACGCCAATACCGATTGCGGCAGCGAATGTGCTTTGCAGGCAATCTGTCGATAAACCGTCACGAAGCATAACCAGCAACAAGAGCCGTATACAGATTGGTAAGGCAAATTTTGGGCGGCGAGGTGTAATGCTTTACCATCAAACTCGTCATTCTATCGCAAACTGTAAAAAAGGATATCGACGATGAAAACCCCCAAATTTGTCACCGTTGCTGCTTTTGCGTTGCTAGCAAGTTCCGCAACCTATGCGGCGCCCCAGACACCGCAAGCACCTGCACATAAACATGACATGCCAATGTCAAAAGATGGCGCACAAATGCAAATGATGAAAGACAAGGCTGCAACGGCAAAAACACCGGCTGAACGCAATAAGCTGATGTCAGAGAATATGGCCCAAATGAAGGCCCATATGGCTTCCATGAAAGCTAAAATGAGCGAAGGCGGCATGATGGCGCAGGGCAAAGGACCTATGGCTATGGACCCGGCACATATGCAGAAGATGAAGCAGCATATGGCATGATGCATCAAATGATGGAGCGACTGATGCTACAGCAGGAACTTATGATGGACCCTGAAAAATAGCCACGATAACTGAGGCGCATTAGAGGGGAAGAAGCCGAGCATGGAAACAGCCTGACTTCTTCCTCGGCTGTGTAACGCGATGGCTCCATGTGCGTCCTAATTACTAGCGACACCAATTTTTTTGGCGCTGCCCGAACAAATCAAACTGTTTGAAAGACTTGCAAAGGAGAAAAGCCATGAACAATATAACAACTGATCCCAAAACCTCCGCGCCGAGAAAAATACTCAAACCCATTATTAAACCTACCGATCCGGTCGAACCCCAGAGCAAAGGGTGCTGCTGTTCCGGTAAGGAACAAGTTATGGAAGATAAGCCCGAGGTTAGTTCAAAATCGTGCTGTTCTAAGAGCTAATCGCCGGTTGAAGGGTCTTGTGATCCAAGCGTGGCCGGCATCTCTGGTCCGAAGCGTATAGCGCTTTCCGGCAGATATCGCGCGCCACAAACCTGTCACACCTATAATTTCCGGAGATTGCCAATCTCCCGGGAAGACCTTGCGATTAGCGGGTCGTGCAGGAGCAAAGGGAAAGATGATAAAAACTATTCGCAAAAAAGCGCCCTACGCGGAAGGACAACAACAAACCCGGCCTAGCCCCCTGCCGCATCTGTTGACGATCAATTGTGGTTCATCAAGCGTCAAATTTGCAGTCTTTCGTTTGGGTAATAACATCGAACCGGTATTGCGCGGGAAGGTCACGGAAATTGGAAAGGCACAGGGCCATTCATCCGCGCGATTGGCCGACAGCACATCCCTTTGGAATGCAAAAAGTTCGTGCAAAAACCATGGCTCAGCCATTGAAAATATTCTCAATCAGCTGGAAAATTACGCAGAACTTTGGAAAATATCGCTTGTTGGTCATCGAATAGTACATGGCGGTCCAGATTTTGTTTCGCCTCTCGCATTGGATTCAGTTATCGAAGCTGAACTGGAGCGCCTAATACCGCTAGCTCCTCTGCATCTACCTGCAAATCTTGCTGCTATTGCAGCGGTTCGAACACGGCT
>JAGPVK010000049.1 GCA_018067055.1 Sphingomonadales bacterium
GACCGCGCCAATATGCCCGGCTCGCAAAATGAAGTGCGCAACGCCGAGGAAGAGGGTGTCGAATTTGTCTGGCTGTCCGCTCCCAGGGCGATCGAGGGCACCGATCATGTGACCGCGGTCCGGGCGAACCGTATGCGGCTCGGCGCGCCCGATGCCAGCGGCCGTCGCTCGCCCGAAGTGGAACCGGACAGCGATTTTACCGTCAATGCCGATCTGGTAATCAAGGCATTGGGCTTTGACGCGGAAGATCTGCCTGGCCTGTTTGACAGTCCGGATCTCGCCGTCACCCGCTGGGGGACGCTACGGGTCGATCACAAGTCGATGATGACCAATCTGGACGGCGTGTTCGCCGCCGGCGATATTGTTCGCGGTGCCAGTCTGGTGGTCTGGGGAATAAGGGATGGCCGCGATGTGACCGAGCATATGCACCGGTTTTTGCGCGCCAAGAAAGCTATGGAAAGGGTTGCAGCATGAACAAGTCGAGACCTTCATGGTTCCTCCCATTGCTGTCCATGTCTTTGATGACCGGACCAATGGCATTATCCCAACCGGTTCCGGTTGACCCCTCTGGCACGACAGCCCGGTCGGCAGCGGAATCTGCTCGTCCAGACAGTCAATTTGAAGCTGCCTATAATATGGCCAGCCTCTCGGTTGGCGGCACCACTCTTGGCCCGGAACTGCAGAAAGTGATGCGCGAACAGCTGCTCGAAGGATTCGAGCAGGATCCGGATTTTCAGGCAATGGAACTTGAATTCCCGGGAGTCACACTTGCCGTGGTCAATGCAGTTTTGCCCGTCGCGGTCAGGCAAACCGACCAGAACACCCCTGCCCTGATCGAACGGCTGGCGAAGCTCTATGCTGCAGAAATGACCGCTGACGAGATTGCGGTGGCGACAGAATGGTTCTCCAGCCCGGCCTTTTCCCGCATCAGTGCGACCATGGAATCGAATATGGATTTATCCAAGATCATTCGGAATTCGATTGCCGACGCGGAAAGCCGGGTGAGCAGTGAAGATCTTGACACCATTCAAAACGACAGTGCTGCACAATCCGTTTCAACAATGGAGCTGGCGGACCGCGCCGTACTGATGCGTTTTTCCGGTACGCCTGCCTATGCCAAGCTTGAAGCGCTGAAATCAAAGTCCCGCGAGATAGAGACCATATGGACCAATGAGAACAACCCGGATCATGATGCCGAAATGGAGAATATCGCGATCAAGGCTCTGGAAGAATTTACCGGTCTCGACTTGAGCGAGTGACCCACGGCAACTGCCACAAGCCGGCGATGAAATCCGGCTGAAGAGAGAATAAAAATGACGCACCATTACCCCACCCCGGAACATGAACGCATTGCCCGCGAAGGTATGTATCGCCCGGAATTTGAATCCGACGCCTGTGGTGTCGGTCTGGTTGCCGCAACCGACGGCAAGCCGTCGCGGCGCGTGGTCTCCTCTGCCATTGATGCGCTGAAAGCGGTCTGGCACCGGGGCGCGGTCGATGCCGATGGCAAGACCGGGGATGGCGCCGGCTTGCACGTCGATCTGCCCGAGCGCTTCTTTGACGATGCCATCGCCGACAGCGGCCACAAGGTCCGCCCCAACCGGCTGGCCGTGGGCATGATCTTCCTGCCGCGCACCGATCTGAATGCGCAGGAAAGCTGCCGCACCATCGTCGAGGCGGAAATCATCGAATCCGGCTATACCATCTACGGCTGGCGTCAGGTGCCGGTGGATGTGTCGGTAATCGGCCAGAAAGCGCAGAACACCCGCCCGGAGATCGAGCAGATCATGATCGCCGGTCCGATGCCGGACAAGCAGGACGCTCGCGAATTTGAAAAGAATCTCTATCTGATCCGCCGCCGGATCGAGAAGAAGGTGATCGCGGCGCAGATTCAGGATTTCTATATCTGCAGCCTGTCCTGCCGCTCGATCATATACAAGGGCCTCTTCTTGGCCGAATCCCTGTCGGTCTTCTATCCCGACCTGCTCGACGACCGGTTTGAAAGCCGGGTGGCGATTTTTCACCAGCGCTATTCGACCAACACCTTTCCGCAATGGTGGCTGGCGCAGCCGTTCCGCTGCTTGGCCCATAATGGCGAAATCAACACCATTCGCGGCAACAAGAACTGGATGAAGAGCCACGAGATCAAGATGGCTAGCCTCGCCTTTGGCGACCATAGCGAAGATATCAAGCCGGTGATCCCGGCGGGATCCTCTGACACGGCGGCGCTGGACGCGGTGTTCGAGACCATCTGCCGGTCCGGCCGCGATGCGCCGACCGCGAAAATCATGCTGGTGCCGCAGGCCTGGCAGAACGACCCGGATATCGATCCCGCCCATCTGGCGATGTATGAATATATGGCGAGCGTCATGGAACCCTGGGACGGTCCGGCGGCGCTGGCGATGACCGATGGTCACTGGGCCGTCGCCGGGGTCGATCGCAATGCGCTGCGTCCGCTGCGCTACTCGATCACCGCTGACAATCTGCTGATCATCGGCAGTGAATCCGGCCTGGTTGTTGTGCCCGAAAGCCAGGTTATCGAGAAAGGCCGTCTTGGACCCGGACAGATGATCGCGGTGGATCTTGACGCAGGGGTGCTGTTCAAGGACCGCGAGCTCAAGGACCGGATCGCATCGGAAGAACCCTATGCCGATCTGGTCAAGGGCTTCCAGACCGTCGACGACCTGCCACCTGCCCCGGCGACGTCCGGCATGGGATTTTCCAGGGAGGAATTGATCCGCCGCCAGACCGCTGCCGGCCATACGCTGGAGGATATGGAAATGATCCTCGCGCCAATGGTCGAGGATGCCAAGGAAGCGATCGGATCGATGGGCGACGATACCCCGCTGGCGGTGATCAGCGTCAAGCCGCGCCAGGTCAGTCATTTTTTCCGGCAGAATTTTTCCCAGGTCACCAACCCGCCGATCGACAGCCTGCGCGAGCGCCACGTGATGAGCCTGCGCACCCGTTTTTCCAATCTGGCCAATATCCTGGAACAGGACAGCCAGAATGAAGATGTCATGGTGCTGGAAAGTCCGGTGCTCAGCTGCGCGCTGTGGGAGCGGTTGAAACTCGGCTTTGGCGATGCCGTGGCGCAGATTGACTGCACCATGAGCACCAGCGGCGGTGCCATCGAACTGCGCGATGCCCTGGCCCGGATTCGCAGCGAAGCAGAACAGGCTGTGCGTGCCGGCAAGACCGAGATTTTCCTCACCGACGAGGATATTGACGAGGACCGGATGGCGATTTCGATGATCATCGCGACCGCGGCTGTGCACACCCATCTGGTCCGCAAGGGCCTGCGCTCCTACGCCTCGATCAATGTCCGGGCAGCGGAATGTCTCGACACCCATTGCTATGCGGTGCTGATCGGAGTCGGCGCGACCACGGTCAACGCCTATATGGCGGAAGCGGCGATTGCCGATCGCCATGCCCGCGGCCTGTTTGATGATCTCTCGCTCGAAGACTGTCTCGCTCGCCACAAGAAAGCGGTCGATGAAGGTCTGCTCAAGATCATGGCGAAAATGGGCATTGCGGTTATTTCCAGCTATCGCGGCGGCTATAATTTCGAAGCCGTCGGTCTCTCCCGCGCGCTGTGCAACGATCTGTTCCCCGGCATGCCGACCAAGATTTCCGGCGAAGGCTATGCCTCCCTGTTCATCAACGCCCAGGAAAAACATGCAGCGGCCTTCGAACCGGCGGTGGTGCGGCTGCCGGTCGGCGGCTTCTACAAGCAGCGCGATGGCGGCGAAGCCCATGCCTATGGCGCCCATATGATGCACCTGCTGCAATCGGCGGTCGCGCATGACAGCTACTCTTCCTATCTGCAATTCTCGCAGGCGGTGCGCGAGATGGAGCCGATCTATCTGCGCGATCTGATGGAGTTCAACTACGCGCCGCAACCGGTGCCGATCGACGAGGTCGAGGCGATCACCGAGGTGCGCAAGCGGTTCAACACCCCGGGCATGAGCCTCGGCGCGCTCAGCCCCGAAGCGCATGAGACGCTGGCCATCGCGATGAACCGGATCGGCGCGAAATCCGTGTCCGGCGAAGGCGGCGAGGAAAAGCGCCGCTACACGCCGTTT
>JAGPVK010000051.1 GCA_018067055.1 Sphingomonadales bacterium
GGAGAAATCCCATGCGGCATGACAAGATCGAATGTGCGGGGCCTGTCAAAGTCGAACTCGCCCAGCCCAAGATAGCGGCGTTGCGGATTGCGCCACAAACGCATGGATTGCGCCACATCCCTTATGCAAATGGTGAGGAGCGCTGCAGCTGCCTCACCGGATTTGTTCGGCTGCTAATCTGGGAAACGCGCAATAATGGTCATAGAAAATCAGACTAGCGGACCGTCAAATCATGGGGTTTCGACGCTTTCCAGGGCGACCAGAAATTCGGCCGCCAGAATGCGCGCTGCGGCGGCAGTCGCAGCCGGATCGGTATCATCGCCGACTTCGTAGGTGTAGGCGGGTATGGCGAACCGCTCGAAAAACCAGTTTTTCGCCGTGCCCGATCCCGGGTTGTTGTTCCGCCGCTCGATCGTGAACGGATAGTCGGCCAATTGCCGCTCCCGTCCGACCAGCCAGCGATTCAGGAATGCTTCTCCGACCGCATCCGCCTCGTCGCCCTGAACATAGAATAGATTACGCTGCGTCGAATGGAAATCGAGCATTGCGACCGGAGTGGTTGCTGACGGGAGGTGCTTGAGCCAGTCGCGGACCGCTCGGGTTTCGGGCTGGGTGAATGGTCCCCAGTCGCGATTCAGGTCGGTGCCACCGCGGTTTGCCCGCCAGTGGCCCATCGCGACTCCGTCGGGATTGAGTAGAGGCACCGCAAGTATCTGATAGCGCGCGTGGAGCCGGGGATCGCGTTGCAGACGAAGCAGAAGCTCCTCGAGAAACGGTTCCAGCGCGAATGCGCCGGTCACTTCCGGCGGATGCTGGCGGCCGAGGATCACCACCAGACGCGGCGCGTCTGCGTCGCCGAAATGCAAGCCCTCGACCGGACGCTGGTCCAGTGATCGGCCCAGCTTAAGCCGTTGGCCATCGAACCGGGTGGTTAGCCGCCGGGCGATATCGGTATAATGGCTTGTCGCCAGAACCGGCTGGGCGCTAACCGTACCTTCGCCTGCAGGCAGCAGGAAAGTGGCGCTGCTCCCGTCGGTCGCGGTGGTCACGGGCAGGCCAGATATTTTGCCGTTCCGGGTCAACTTGGGAGAATAGCGATGATGCGCTTCAAGATAGCGCAGATGTATGGTGATGCCGCCCGGTTCTGAACTGGAGTAGCGGAAAGCATACCACGGGCTGGGATTGATTGGCGGCGCGTGCTCGGGACTGATGACCAGCGAGAACTCGCGTTCTCCCATGATCACGCAGCGGGCTGGCGATGCACCGGCAAAGTCGAAGCGCAAGGTAGCGGAGGCCGTTGCGCAGGATGGCGCGGCGATCGCGGGGTGAGCAGCGGTCGTTCCAGGTGGCTCGATAGTCGGGGTCGCGCAGCCGCCCAATGCCGCAACAGTCGCGAGCGCGATCGTTGCGGCAAGGGCGGATGTGCGATTTAAGTTCAGAACTTCTTGCGCAGCTGGACGGTGAACTGACGACCGCGTGCGCTGTGCAATTCGCTGAAGAAACCATAGGATTCGTCAGCCAGCGGTGGATCCTTGTCGAACAAGTTGTTGATCGCGAAGCGCAACCGGGTCCCGTCAAGCGCGGTGTCATTCTTGATCGTATAGGCAATCGAGAAGTTCATCGTGAACCAGTCGTCTACGGGAAAGAAGTTGGCGTTGGGATCGTCGGAAACGATCAAATTGTCGCGCACCACGCTGGTATCATAGACCATTCCGACATATTGCCCGAACAGGCCGATATCGACCGGGCCGAGATCCCAGTTGATTGATCCGCTGGCACGCCATTTGGGCCGCCCTTCCACCTCAAGCAATTCGCCGAGGCCGCCGACCGTCACATCGAGCGGCAGGTCGCCCGCTGCGACGGCATCAAGGATCTCCTGCCCGTCGGGACCCGCGTCCTGAACGAAGCTGATCAGCCGCGCTGCGTTGAGCCGCAGGCGGAATTTGCCGATTCCGAAATCGGGCACCCGGTAGAAGAGCCCGAAATCAAGGCCCTTTGAGGTCCGGCTGTCAAGGTTGAGGTAATCGTCGATGACGAAGTCGATCTTGCCCGCCGGCGCCAGACCCGTGCCGTCGAACAGCGCAATGTCGTCGGCCGTCGCCGCAAGACGGACCACGTTTGGATTGGTGCTGCCGTTGAGACGGCGGAGCAGGTCGAGCGCGATCGCGTTGTCGTCGCCGAACGTGCCGACGAGACCCGTCTGTTTCACGCGCCAGAAGTCGGCGGTCAATGTCAGGCCCGGAATGAATTCCGGCTCGAGCACCACGCCCAGATTGATGCTGGTGCTGTCTTCGGGGACGAGGTTTTCGGAACCCGAGCGGAAGCTGATGACGCCGGCGCCTGGACAGGCGCCGAGGCTGGATATCTGGTCCTTGATGACCTGCGCCTGACAGACCACGAAATCATCGCGGGTGTTCGAGCGAGTCGTGCCCGCGTCATTGACCTGGACCAGGTTCGGCGCCCGGAAGCCCTGCGACCATGCGCCGCGGAAAGTCAGCCCGGGGAACATGGTCCACGATGCCGCGATGCGTGGCACCGCGGCCGTCTCGTCAATATCGGTGAAGCGCTCGATCCGTCCGGCAAGCTGAATGTTGAATGCCTCCACCAGCGGGATGTCCATTTCGGGACTGACCAACGGCACGAACAGTTCGGCGAAGGCCGAATAGACTTCGCGGTTGCCGCTGGTGTCTGGCGAGGGACTGGTGCCCGCGACGTCGCTGCCGTTGAACTCGCCGGTTACGCTGTCGGTGAAAGTGATCGTGCCGTCGAGCCGCGGGTCACGATCGTCGTAGAATGATTCGCGCCGCCACTCGATACCTCCGGCAACGCCCAGATTGCCACCCGGAAGTGTGAACAGATCATCGCGGCTAATTTTGAAATCGGCCAAGGCAAGACTGGTGCCGCCCTTGCGGAACACATCGATCCGGAACGGATCGATCGAGGCTTGCGGGTTGGGCGTGCAATCGCCCTGCCCCGGATCGTCGAGGCAGCCACCGTTGAACGGGTTGTAGGCGTCGGGAGTGGTGAGGTTGATCTGCTGTTGCATCAGCGTCAACGACACGCGATTGCGCGCGAGGTCGATCGAGTTCGCTTCCGAGTAGAGGAATGCGGTATCAAAGTCCCACGCGCCGAAATTGCCGCGCAGGCCGCCGACCAGACGATAGGTGTCCTTGTCGACCGAAACGTCACGATTGCCGACATCAACGAAGCGGTAGCGCTCCATGATGATGTCTGCGCCGCTGGCAGCAATGGTCGTGCCAGGCAGGCGCTCGGGGTTGGGCAGACCATCGCGGGTCGTCGGACCGAACGGATTATAATAGGCGTTGCGCGAAATGCCCACTGGTACGGCGCTAAGAATGGCCGAAGCTTCGATGTTGCGGCGGTTTTCCGACCGATAGTAGCTGCCCTCGAAATAGGCCTCCAGATTGTCGGTCAGGTCGTAGTTAATCAGCGCCAGTGCATTATAGCGGTTTTTACGGCTGATCAGGTTGTTTCCGAAATTGGTGTTGTACCGGACGGCGGTAGTAGGGGTCGTACCGGCTCGGGCGCAGATACCGCCGCCAAAATCCATCGCGCAATTGGGAAAGGTGCTTGGCTGAAGGTAGAAATCATCATCGCCAATGGGTGTCCTGCTCGACGGAGCCTGAATATCAAACTGTCCGAACGGACCGAATGTGTTGCGATTGTTGAAGGACGCGTCATCCTCGAAGTCAGTCCCCGCGACCAGCGGCCGACGATCTTCTTCACCGGCATAGTCACGCTTCGAAGCGGCCAAGCCATTCTCGTGAAAATAGCCGCCGTAGAGCGTGATGTTCCCGCGGCCCCCACCGAAATCGAAGCCCAGGCCGCCGCTGATGCTGTAGTTGTAAAGCCCGGTTCCATCGGACAAGCGCATGTCGCCTTCGAGGAAGCCACCTGTCAAGCCGCCCTTGAGAAACGTGTTGACAACACCGGCCACCGCATCGGCACCATAGATGGCTGATGCGCCGTCACGCAGGACTTCCAGCCGCTTGACACTGCCCGGGGCGATTTCGTTCGTGTCGGACGACACCACGGGCACCAACAATTCGGTCTGGAAACCAGGGTGGAGCGTCATACGTCTGCCGTTGATCAGTAGCAACGTGTTACCCGTGCCGAGATCGCGCAGGTTAATCGAGCCAACATCGCCTCGGGCGCTGTTCTGCGTCGAATTATTCTGTTCGTTGAATGCGACAGTACCCGCTTGCGGGATCGCGCGAAAAAGTTCGTCACCCGATGAGGCACCGGTATTCTCGATGGCCAGTTCATCAAGCACAGTCACCGGCAGAACATCGTTGATCTGAGCGCCCTGAATCTGTGAGCCGGTGACGACGATAACGTTTTCATCGATCGTCACTGCCGGTTGCGCCGGTGCAGTCTGGGCCTGCCCAGCAGTGGTGGCGATAACGCTGACGGAGCCAAATAAGGCCAGTTTGCCAAGTGTAGATAAACGCATTGGGTTTCTCCCCTCCCTAAAATTCAATCCTGTTTTCGCTTGTTGAGCCAGGTGTCGAAGATTTCCGGCCACTGGCTCAATATCTGGTCGGACGTGCCCAGGCCCCAACCATGGCCTCCTTCTTCAAATATATGCAGTTCGGCTGCGGCGCCTTTGGCGACAAGTGCCTGAAACAGCGCGATGCCATGCCCCGGCGGCGTGATCGGATCGTCCGCGGCCGAAAATATGATTGTCGGTGGCGCGTCGCTGGATGCGTGGGTATCAAGCGACCACGCCTCCTGCGCAGCCTTGTTCGGGTCGCTACCGATGATCTCGCGGCGGGTGCGGGTGGTATCATAGGGTTTGCGCAGCGAAACGACGGGAAACAGCAGCACGGCAAAATCGGGCCGGGCGGAAGCCTGTTCGAAACTGTCACTGCCCTCGTACAACCTTTGGTCCGAACGCAGCGCCGTATAGCCTGCCAAATGCCCGCCAGCCGACATTCCCATGATCCCGATCCGGTTCGGGCGGATGCTGAATTCAGTCGCGCGGGTACGAACGATCTTCATCGCCCGCTGGGCATCTATGAAGGGCGCGGTCGCGTCCCAACCGTCATTCGGCAGGCGGTAGATCAGTTCAAAGACGGTATAGCCGCGCAATTGCAGCCACTTCGCGACAGGGGTGCTTTCCTTCCACAGCTGGATGCGGAAATAACCGCCACCGCCGCAGATGATTACTGCCGCTCCGTTCGCAACATTCGGCCGGTAAACCCGCATGCGCGGCGTTGCAATATTGGATACCGCGCCAAACCCGCTGCCTTTGCCGCCGATCTTTTCTGGTCCGGACACACCGCCCTTCCCTGGCGGTGTTCCCGGCCAGAGCATGATTTCCTCGGTATCGTGAGCCAGCGCTGGAGTCAGCCCCGTCAGGCCAAGGGCCAGCGCCAATCCTGCACCACCGCCCAGGACGCTGCGTCGGGCGATCATAGCGTCTCTCCTACAACAAACGTGTCGTGCGGGCTGGTCCGTTCGTGGCGCTCGATATCCTCTTCCGGCAGCGGCAGCGGTGTTCCGGCCATCGCAGCTTTGAGCCGGTCCTGGTCCAGCGCGCCTTCCCAGCGCGCGACCACGACCGTCGCCACGGCATTGCCGATGAAATTGGTCAGCGCACGGCACTCGCTCATGAAACGGTCGATCCCCAGGATCAGCGCCATGCCTGCCACCGGCACTGTCGGAACCACCGATAGCGTCGCGGCAAGGATGACGAACCCGGCTCCGGTTACCCCGGCCGCGCCCTTCGAACTTATCATCGCCACCAACACCAGCGTCAGCTGCTCTCCCAGCGACAGGTCAATGCCTACTGCTTGGGCGATGAATAACGCGGCCAGTGTCATATAGATGTTGGTACCATCAAGATTGAATGAATAGCCGGTTGGCACGACCAGCCCGACCACGGCCTTGCGACAGCCGGCAATTTCCATTTTCTCCATCAGGCTCGGCAGCGCGGCTTCGGACGATGAGGTGCCAAGCACCAGCAACAGCTCCTCGCGCAAATAGCGGATCAGTCCGAAGATCGAGAATCCGTTCAGACGGGCGACGAAACCGAGCACGATGATCACGAACAGCAGCGACGTGAGGTAGAATGTACCGACGAGCGCGGCCAAGCTGGCAAGCGAGGCAATACCGAACTGGCCGATGGTGAAAGCGATCGCACCAAATGCACCGATCGGAGCCAGCTTCATCAGCATATGGACAAGCTTGAAGATGACTTCGCCCAGCGACCCCAGCACGTCCAGCACAAGGTCACTGTGCGGCCTGGTGCCGGCGAGGGCGAAGCCGGCAAGCACGGCAACCAGCAGCACCTGCAGAATTTTGCCGTCGGTCATCGCGCTGAACAATGTGGTCGGGATAATGTCGATCAGAAAACCCGACAGCGACTGATGCTCCGCGGTATCGGCATAGCTCTGGACCGCAGCCGGATCGAGCGAAGCCGGATCGATGTTGAGCCCGGCACCCGGTTGAACGACGTTGGCGACCACCAGCCCGATGACCAGTGCCAAGGTGGAGAAGAACAGAAAATAGATCAGCGCCTTGGCAGCCACGCTGCCAACCGAGGACATGTCGCGCATCCCGGCGATGCCGGTAGCGACGGTAATGAATATCACCGGGGCGATGATCATCTTCACCAGGTTGATGAAGCCATCACCGATCGGTTTCAGCGCGGTCCCTACTTCGGGGAAAAAATGCCCAAGCAGCGCACCGAGCCCAATGGCGACTACCACCTGAAAATAGAGCTTGCGATATAGGGGCAGCTTGGGGGCCGGCGCGGCGGCGCTCTTCATTATTGCTTCCGTCGGATCCATCGATCCTGCTCCCCCAATGTCACGACCCGTAATTCGGGTTTGTTTTCTTGTGGCGAGCATAAAGCGTCGGAAAGCGCTTTCCAACTTTCACGAATCATTTATTAACTTATTACATTTCAGATAGTTAAAAGCATTATCGCCAATATTTGTGCGGTTTTCCGCTCATATAATTTGCCTTCTGTGCGATAATCTGCACAACGCTGGTCATGGGCAATCCAGCTTTCGAACGATTCGGCAAGTTTCTCGTAGCGATCGTCGCAGCGCTTCTGCTTGCGGGCGGCGTGCTGGTAATCGACCGCGTGATGGAGCGACGGGCGCTGGCAGAAGCAGATATTCTGTCGCAGGATGATGCTGCAATCCTCGCCGCCGGTCTGCGCAGCGAACTCGACAAGTTCAGCCTGATGCCAGTGATTCTCGCCGAGGACCCAGAAGTTGCCGCACTGCTCTCGGGCAAAGCGGGACCCAAGCGGCTCAACCGCCGGCTAGAAGCATTGGCGCGCCAGTCGAACGCAGCCGCGATTTATCTGACCGATACGTCCGGCCTGACCCTGGCGGCCAGCAACTGGAACCGGGCCGACAGTTTCCTTGGTGCCAACTATGGCTTCCGCCACTATTTCCACGATGCGATCATCAATGGAGCGGCGACGCAGTTCGCGCTTGGGACAGTCAGTCGCCGTCCTGGTCTCTATATCGCGAAAAGGGTCGGGCCAGCCGATGCGCCGCTCGGGGTACTCGCGGTCAAGGTGGAGTTCGACGCTCTGGAGGCGGCCTGGCGAACGACGACCGGCGGAGTCTATGTCACCGACGCCGACGGGGTCGTGCTGCTCGCCAGTAACCCGCGCTGGCGGTTCAGGGCAGCAGACAAGCGCGCTCTTAGCCAGCGCGATCGCCACGCTGATCGTCGCCAGTTCGGGATTGACCGTCTTGAGCTGCTGCAAATTGACAAGATCCGCGGTGATATGGTTTCCGCTCCGCTGTTGGATACCCAACACCCGGTAGCGCTGGACGGCTGGACCCTGCACCTGCTGGTCGATCCATCGCCTCTCGTCGGCACGGCAGTTGCCAACGGCCGACTGGCGCTATTGCTGCTGGCAGTCGGAATCGCACTGATCTGGGCAGCCGCATGGTTTCTGCGCCGGCGGCGTGCGGCAGCGGCGGAAGCGGTTCTCGCCGAACGTACCAGGACGCTGCGAGAACAATTGTCGCAGGCCAACCGACTCGCCACGCTGGGACAGGTGACCGCCGGGGTCAGTCACGAAATCAGCCAGCCGATCGCGGCTGTGCGAGTCTTTGCCGAAAATGGTCAAAAGCTGATCAAGTCAGGGAAAATGGCTGCGGCCACCATCAATTTCAGCCGCATCGTTGATCTGACAGACCGGATGGGCAGCATCACCGATGAATTGCGCCGCTTCAGCCGCCGCCAGCCCGGCAAGCGCCGATCAATTCCGGTTGGCGAGATTATCGAAGGCGCGTTGCTGTTGCTTCGCGACCGCATCGCCCAGACAAGGACCGAAGTGACCCGTCCTTCACCCGAACTGGAAGCCCTCCATGTGCGGGCCGAGCATGTCCGGCTTGAGCAAGTGCTCGTCAACCTGCTGCAGAATGCACTTGATGCCACTGAAACCGATGGCGTCATCACCATTGCGATCGTGCCCGATGACGAGCGCCTGTCGCTGAGCGTCCGCGATTCAGGGCCTGGCGTGGCACCAGATGGCGAAAGCGATCTGTTTCAGCCATTCGCTACGACCAAGCCACAGGGCCTCGGCCTCGGCCTGGTGATTTCGCGCGACATCATGCGCGAGCTCGACGGCGAGCTGAGCTATGGTTCGGGTGGCCCAGGAGCCTGTTTCACCATGACGATCCCGCGCGCGAAATGACCGGCACCAACCCTCCCGTCATGCTGATCGAGGATGACGATGCCCTGCGCGAGGCGACGGCGCAGGCACTTGCGCTCGAAGGATTTTCGGTTGAGGAATTTGCCGAAGCGGGATCAGCGCTCCGCCGTTTCGACGAGGATTTTGCCGGCGTCGTCGTGACCGACGTGCGACTGCCCGGGATGGACGGGATCGAGCTCTTTGAGCGGCTGCGCGAGCGTGACAGCGAGGTCCAGGCGATCTTCACCACGGGCCATGGCGATGTGGCAATGGCCGTCGAGGCGATGAAGAGCGGCGCCGCTGACTTCTTCACCAAGCCTTATCCTTCCGGGGCCCTGATCGAGGCGGTCCGCCGTGCGGCGGAAAAGCGCGCGCTGGTGATCGAGAACCGCCGCCTGCGCGAGGCGTTGCGTCATAATGCGACGACCTATCTTCTTGGCTCGTCGGACCAGGTCCACCGACTCGACCGGCTGGTAAGCGAGGTCGCACGCACCGATATCGACATACGCATCATCGGCGAAAACGGAGTGGGCAAGTCGTTCCTCGCGAAACGCATCCATGACCTTAGCGGCCGCCATGATCGTCCGTTTGTCGCCATCGATATCGGGGTGTGGAGCAATGGAGATGCAGAGCTTCTCCTGTTCGGGCGCGATCGTGTGGAGGGGCTTTCGCGGTCGGGCCTGATCGAGCGTGCACAAGGCGGTACGCTGTTGCTTGACGATGCCGATGCCGTTCCGCCTGGCCTGCAGGGCCGTTTCCGCGCACTGCTCGAGAATCGTACATTTCAGGCGCTCGGTGCCGAACGTCCACGCGCAATCGATATCCGGATCATCGCGGTGACCCGCAGCGGCCTTGGCGAACGGGAGCCCACCGAAGAAGGAGGGCAGTCGCTGGTCGATCGACTTGGCGGAGTAGCGATAAGCGTCCCCGCGCTACGGGAACGCCGTGAGGATGTTGCAATCATTTTCCGGTACTTCGTCAGTCAGTTCGAAAACCAACTGGGTGTTCAGGCCGCGCCGCTGAGCAAGGAAGACTGGACCTATCTGCAAAGTCACGGCTGGCCAGGCAACCTCCGCGAACTGCGCGACTTCGCCCGCACCTTTGTCCTTGGTCTGACCAGACTGACCCAGCCGATTACCGGTAGCGGGATGGAATCCCCCAGCTTGCGGGAGCTGGTTTTGGCGTTTGAGAAAAATATACTGGAAGATGCACTGCGCAAGACCGATGGACAGATAGCGGCTGTCCAGCGCATGCTTTCCCTGAAGCGCAAGACATTGTACGACAAGCTTGCCCGGCACGATCTCAAGCCGCAGGACTTTCGAAACTAGCAGTCAGCGGTTCGCGAAGATTGCTCTGAAAATCGCCAATGCCATCGCGCACCGGCTCACCAATATCGGGATTCCCCGCAGCAACAGCTTGTTCCGTGCCAGCGCCCTCCGCCGGCGGACGGGATTGCGTTTCACACCCTGCGCTTTCCGACGCTGCTGTTGATATTGCTTCCGATATGTCTGCACGATCCGGCGCAATCGGGCGATCGGCTGATTAAACTGTATGAACGCTGCAAGCTGGAGAAGTTCTCGGTGTCGGGTTTGCTGAAAGGCCTCGGAACCACCTGCAACCTGCTGGCTGCTGAAGAATAGCATGACGACAGGCGCTGCCTCCCCGGCATGTGCTGGTGTTGTTGGCAAACGCATGGCTGACTCAAGATTGAAGCGCTCATGCCGTCAGGTCACGGATAAAATTATGATTGCGGAAAAACAGCGCGACACGGTAGCCTTCAACAACAGCTTCACGCGGTTGGCCACCGACAGGGAGAATCATCGTTTTTGAAGTAAGGCATCTTGTTTAAGACGGAGCGACCGCTGCACGTCCCCACCCCGCCCGGTTAAAAATCTTTGGCCGATCGTTAGGACATAGGCCGGGCGTCCATGGCTGATGTTGAGACCGATGACGCGATCTCCACGCTGCGTGCAATTGGATGTAGCTGTCAGCCTGAGAGAACTACCCCATGGTCGGGATGACAAAGGCATCCTTGTTGCCGCCATCGGCGGTGCCGTCGGGCCAGCGCTGGGTGATGGTCTTGACCTTGGTCCAGAATTTCACGCCTTCCATGCCGTGCTGATTGGTGTCACCGAATGCCGAGCGTTTCCAGCCACCGAAGCTGTGATAAGCAACCGGGACGGGGATCGGCACGTTGATGCCGACCATACCGACCTGCACCCGGTTGGCAAATTCGCGCGCCGCGTGGCCGTTGCGGGTGAAGATCGCGACGCCATTGCCATATTGATGCTGGCTGGGAAGTTTCAGGGCTTCCTCGAAATTCTTCGCCCGGACGATTTGCAGCACCGGGCCAAAAATCTCTTCCTTGTAGCTTTCCATGTCGGTGGTGACATGGTCGAACAGGGATGGTCCGATGAAGCAGCCCTCTTCATGGCCCTGCAGCGAGAAGCCGCGGCCATCGACGACCAGCTCGGCGCCTTCGTCGACACCCTTCTGGATCCAGCCTTCGACGCGTGCCTTTTGCGCCGGATTGACCATCGGGCCGTAATGCGCCTCTTCATCGGTCGAGATGCCGACGCGCAGCGCCGCCATCGCCGGGATCATTTTCTCGCGCAGCCGTTCGGCGGTGTCTTCGCCGACCGGCACCACAACCGGCAGCGCCATGCAGCGTTCGCCAGCCGAGCCAAAGGCCGCGCCGGACAGATCGTTGACCACCTGGTCCATATCGGCGTCGGGCATCACGATCCCGTGGTTCTTCGCCCCGCCCATCGCCTGCACCCGCTTGCCGGCGGCAACGCCGCGCTGGTAGACATAATGGGCAATGTCTGAGGAACCGACGAAGCTGATGCCGCCGATTTCCGGATGATCGAGAATCGCGTCGACCATTTCCTTGTCGCCATGCACGCATTGCAGGATGCCGGCTGGCAGTCCGGCTTCAAGCATCAGCTCGACCAGCCGCACCGGGACCGAGGGATCCCGCTCGGACGGTTTCAGGATGAAGGCATTGCCGGTCGCGATCGCCGGGCCGAACATCCACATCGGGATCATCGCCGGGAAGTTGAACGGAGTGATACCGGCGCCGATGCCGATTGGCTGACGCATCGAATAGACATCGATGCCGGGTCCTGCGCCCTGCGTATATTCGCCCTTCAAAACGTGCGGAATGCCGCAGCAGAATTCGATCACTTCAAGCCCGCGCTGGATATCGCCCTTGGAATCGGCGATCACCTTGCCATGTTCGATCGACAGGAGATGCGCGAGTTCGTCGATATGCGC
>JAGPVK010000435.1 GCA_018067055.1 Sphingomonadales bacterium
CTTGGAGCCACATCGAATATTCCGATTTCAGAGGCGCGCAGCTGTTCTTTTGTCATTTCGACAACGCCTTCTTCTTCGGAATGATTTTCTTCTACGGTGTTGGCAGCGCCCTGATTTTCAGAACTACCGCCGGTTGAGCCATTGAAAATTACTCCCAGCACAACCGCAAACGCGATGGCCAGGCCAGTGATTATGATCCATTTCTTGTTGTTCATTTTATAGATCCTTGTTCAAATTTAGTGACCGAAGGTGGGTCAAATGCTTGTTGTTCGGAAAGGAGCTGTCACCTGGAATACTGGATCCAGTAGGACCACAGTCAGAGACCGCTGCTGAGATGGATGTCACCATGAATAAACCAGCGAGAGCGACCAGCAGGACCAGAATTCCAGCTACTATTATCGCGCGATCTGTTTTCAGTATTTTCATCTATTTGGCAGCCAATCTCAGCAGCGATATCACTGCTTCCGCTCGTGCGACTTTGGCTTCCAACAGGCCGAGTTCGGCAGTGTCTCTTGCCGCCGCTGCGTCCAGGACATCCAGCAGGGTAAACTTCCCGTATTGATATCCCAGTTGGGCCAGTCTTGATGCTTCCTCAGCCTGGGGCAGTGTCTGGCTTTCCAGAGTTTCCACCCGGCTTTGCGTTGCCTCCAGTTGATTGCTGGCAATATTATATTCCCGGTTGATCTCTACCAAACGCAGCGCGCGCCGTGCCTCAGCTCCGCGAACGCTTGCTTCTGCCGCCTGAATGCTGCCCTGATTGCGATTTCCAAACGGTATGGCAATCGAAGCACCTACGATGAACGCAGTATCCCCGCTTTCTTCAAAACGTCTGGCGCCGCCGCTCAGCGTTAAATCCGGAACAGCATTTGCGCGTTCGCGCGTGACAATGGCACTGGCAGCGTCCCGGTTCGCTTCCACGGCCTTGATCTGCAGCGATTGGGACAGGTCAGCCTCAAATTCTACGTCGCCGCCACTAAGCCAGACCGGTTCAACTTTCTGAGGTGGTGTTTGCGAGCCCCAAAGCGATGCAAGTAGTAATCTGGCGGAATATTCCTCTGCCCTTGCGGCTTCCAGTGCTGCTTCCGCTTCGCCAAGCGCAGCGTCAGCGCGCAATGCTCTGAGCGGCGGGTCACGGCCAGTTTCAACGAGGATGCTGGCAATCCTTGCCAGTTCCCGGTTGCGACTGACCACGCGCGTTGCAAAGTCAAGGCGGCTCTGAGCGGCGACAGCTTCTGTATATGCCAGACGCACGGAGCTGGCCAATTCCGCTTGAGAAATTGCAGCTTCTATTTCCGCGAGGCTTGTCTGCGCTCGCGCCGCACGTGTTCTGGCACCGCGTTTACCGCCGAGCTCCAATCGTTGCCCAACAGAAACTGTATATTCGGTTGAACGCAGGCCATTGAAAACGCCGCTCCCGGCGACGTTTTCAACGTCTACCGAGACCTCGGGATTTGGTCCGAGGCTGGCTTGTTTTTGGTTCCCGCGCGCGATATCAATCTCTGCTTGGGAAACTTGCACGGCAGGCGATTCAGTTCCAGCGCGCACTAAGGCCTCATTTAAACTAACACTCTGACCCTCCGCCAGAGCGGCAGTGGCAGGGCTCACGGCAAATATCATTGCCGCACAGAGGCGCAGACGCGCCATTTTCTTCAACATTTTTGAGAAATCCTCGCTTAACTAATTGAAATAACGCCATAAGTCTGGCGCAAGTCAGAATTAGTTCAGACGCGAGGTGGTCGTTTTAAACGGGATGAATGCGCAGACAGCGCAAATTGATC
>JAGPVK010000442.1 GCA_018067055.1 Sphingomonadales bacterium
AAGTCCCTTAAAACGACAAGGTTGCACTAAGTCAATTTGATTGATGGTTTCCCATTTGACAATCCCAGCCAGTGGACGAAAGAATTTTCTCGATCAGCGGTTCTTGCTTCCTGTAAAGCGCTCTGCCACTATACGGTTCAATTTTGAAAATCGGGAACCGCACCGCAATGAGAAAACTTCCAGTCTTGATAATGGCCGTGACTGCACTGTCGCTGTCCGCTTGCCAGAAAATAGATGACACTGGCGAACAGTCTGCACTCCCCGAGATCGCGGCGCCCGAATTGTCGGTTGAAACAATGAAATCGATCACCGAGGAACTCTCGTCCGACGCCTATGAAGGTCGTGCACCTGGTACGGCGGGTGAGGAAAAAGCGACCAAGCTGATATCCGAAAAATTTGCTGCAGCCGGCCTAGCACCAGGCAATGGGGATAGCTGGTTTCAGGATGTACCGCTGGTCGGCATCACCGCCAAAAACACGTCGCCTCTAAAAATCAGCGGCGGCAAGAGCGATTTGTCATTCAACTATGGCAGCGACTATGTCGCGGCAAGTTATCAGGAACAGCCGAAAATCGCAGTGGCCAACAGCGACATCGTGTTTGTCGGCTATGGTATCAACGCTCCCGAGCGCGGCTGGAACGACTATGCTGGCGTCGATGTCAAAGGCAAGACTGTAGTCATATTGGTGAATGATCCGGATTTCGGCACCGAGAGCCTGGAAGGCGAATTTGGTGGCCGGGCGATGACCTATTACGGTCGCTGGACCTATAAATATGAAGAAGCGGCCCGGCAGGGCGCTGCGGCTGCGCTCATCATCCATGATACCGACCCGGCAGCTTATGGCTGGAATGTTGTCGAATCAAGCTGGACCGGCGAGCAATTTTACGCCCAATCAGCCAATGGCGGTGCGGACCAGACCAAATTGAACGGCTGGATTCAAAAAGAAGCAGCCGCCAAGATTTTCGCAGCGGCTGGTCAGGATTTGACCAAGCAAATGGCGGCGGCAAAGAACAAGGGCTTCAAGGCGATTGACCTGAAGCTGAAAGCTGCGGTTTCGCTGGAAAATGACATCAAGAAAACCGACAGTAAGAATGTCGTCGGAATTTTGAAGGGCAAGACCCGTCCCGACGAATATGTAATCTATACCGCGCACTGGGATCATCTGGGGCGTTGTAAGCCGGCATCCGATGGTGATGATATCTGCAATGGTGCGGTGGATAATGCTACGGGTACAGCCGCGCTGGTCGCGCTGGCAGAGGCCTATGTGAAAGCCGGTGCGCCGGATCGCAGCGTTATTTTTCTGGCGGTGACAGCCGAAGAGTCGGGATTGCTCGGTTCCAAATATTATGCCGATAACCCAATTTATCCGCTTAGTCAGACGGTTGGCGGTGTGAACATGGATGCCTTTGGTATGGCCGGCCCGGCGAAGAATGTCATCGTGGTTGGCAAGGGCAAGTCGCAACTGGATGCCTATCTCGAGGCGGCACTAAAGGGTGATGGTCGTGTGGCAGAAGCCGAACCGACGCCCGAGAAGGGCTTTTATTATCGTTCCGATCATTTCAGCTTTGCCAAGCTTGGTGTGCCGATGATCTATTTCGAAGGTGGCGAAGATCTCGTCAACGGCGGTCGGGAAGCGGGCGAAGCCGCAGCGAAGGACTATACCGACAATCGTTATCATGGTCCCAAGGACGAATATGATCCGAACTGGGACTGGACCGGGGTGATGGGTGATCTGAAAGTCTATTACACCGTCGGCCGGATGCTGGCGATGACCGAAGACTGGCCCAACTGGAATGAAGGTGACGAATTCCGGGCGACGCGCGACAAGAGCCGCGCGGGCGGCTGATCCGTTCCGAAAGTCGGCAAGATGAGATGGCCAGCAGAGTGGGAACCGCATCAGGCGGTCTGGATCGGCTTTCCCGGTGATCCGGCGGAATGGCCGGTCAGACTGGCTGAAGCGCAGCGCGAAGTTGCAGCTTTCGCGGACGCGATTGCGGACCAGGGAGCGGGGGAGACCGTTATCCTGGTCTGCCGAACGGCTGCTGATGCTGATGTCGCACGTGCTTTGATCCAGCCTTGTGTGGCGATTGTTGTCGAACCGTTCGGCGACATCTGGCTGCGCGATTCTGCACCGATTTTCGTCACCGGCTCAGCCGGCCTTTTCGGTCAGAATTTCGGCTTTAACGGTTGGGGCGGCAAATATGCGATGGCGGGCGATCAGGATATCGGCGTGCGGCTGGCGAAGCGATTTGATCTGCCGGTTGGCGAGAATGACTGGATATTGGAGGGCGGTGCGATCGACGGCGACGGTGCCGGTCGTTTGATCACTACAAGGCAATGCGTGCTCAACGGCAACCGCAATGTCGGTCTTTCCAGCCAGCAGGTTTCCGAACGATTGCACGATGCTTTGGCGGTGGAGGATATCTGCTGGCTGGGTGACGGACTGGTGGCTGACCATACCGACGGCC
>JAGPVK010000052.1 GCA_018067055.1 Sphingomonadales bacterium
GTGGAGAACAGAGTTAAGATGGCGATCAGGTGCCGGTGTCCCCGCCGAACGCGTGGACACCGGCACCTCTCGATATTTTCCAACTCGACGAAAGTTGAGATGCGCGCCTGCTTCCGCAGGACCAGGTTCAACCCAATCGATCAATAGCCGCCTGTAGCCGCTCGGCTTCCGCTTCCTTGTCCGCCAGATCGGCGCGCGCCTTTTCGACCGCTTCGGGCTTGGCTTTCTCGACAAAATTCGGATTGCCGAGGCGACCGGACAGCGATTTGGCTTCTTTCTGCGCGGCTTCCAGCGCCTTGTTCAGTCGGCCTTTTTCTGCATCGACGTCGATGGCTCCGGCCAACGGCAGCACATAGGTCGCGCCATCGACCACGATCTGTGCCGAAGCACCTTCCGGAGCCGGATCAAACGAGATGGTCTCGAGGCGTCCGACGCGATCAAGGGCCGCATTTTGCCGTGCAATCTTGGCGAGCAGATCATCGTCACCATCGCGGACATGTGCCGTCATCTTGGTACCGGGAGCGATGTTCAGTTCGACTTTGGTGGACCGCACTTCCGACACCAGTTTGATCAACCAGTCGATTTCCGCCTTGGCCTGAGCATCAACCGCCGCTTTCGGCTCGGGCCATTTGGCGACGATCAAATCGTAATCGCGTCCGCCATTTTCGGCTGCCATCGCATGCCATAATTCTTCCGTAATAAACGGCATGAACGGATGAAGCATGATGATGATCTGGTCGAGCACCCAACCGGCAACGATCCGGGTTTCGTCGGCCGCGCTGGCATCCTCGCCCTGCAATACTGGCTTGATCAGTTCCAGATACCAGTCGCAGAAACGGTCCCAGGTGAAATGATAGATGGTGTTTGCCGCCGCATCGAAGCGCAGATCGGCCAGCGCCTTGTCGAGCGCCTGCTGGGTTTCGACCACCTCGCTGATGATCCAGCGGTTGACGGGCAGGCTGGCTTGCGGCGCGGCGAGCGTCTTGCTCGCGCCAATGCCGTTCACTTCACAGAAGCGCGACGCATTCCACAGCTTGGTAGCAAAATTGCGATAGCCCTCGACGCGTTTGTCATCCATCTTGATGTCGCGGCCCTGGCTTTCCATCGCTGCCATGAAGAAACGCAGCGCGTCGGCACCATATTGATCAATCAGGCCAAGCGGATCGACAACATTGCCCTTGGACTTGGACATCTTCGAGCCATCTTCGGCCCGCACCAGCCCGTGCAGATAGAGCCGCTTCCACGGCACTTCCCCCATCATCTTGATTCCCTGCATCGCCATCCGCGCATCCCAGAAGAACAGGATGTCGAAGCCGGAAATCAGCAGATCATTGGGATAATGGCGTTCGAGATCTTTTGTGTTTTCAGGCCAGCCGAGCGTACCGAACGGCCAGAGAGCCGAGGAGAACCATGTGTCGAGAACGTCAGGGTCGCGGGCAAGAGAAACACCAGCACCTGCCTGCTCCTGGGCCGCCGCTTCATCCATCGCCACATAGATTTTGCCGTTGTCATCAAACCAGGCAGGAATGCGGTGCCCCCACCAAAGCTGCCGGCTCACACACCAGGGCTGGATATTCTCCATCCAGTTAAAGTAAGTCTTTTCCCAGCTCTTCGGGACAATCTCGATCGCACCCGACTTCACCGCCTCAATCGCTGGCTGCGCCAGCGTCTCCGCATCGACATACCATTGATCGGTCAGCCATGGCTCGATCACGACACCGCCGCGATCCCCGAAAGGCGTCGCGATGGTGCGCGGTTCGGCATCATGCTCGACTTCTTCGCCCTCTTTGTTTTTGGCAATATGCGGGATCAGAAAGCCCTGTTCCTTCAGCCGCTGTACAACCAGTTCGCGGGCACCGTTGACGCCGTCTTTCCGGAATCGGTGCAGCCCGATATATTCGTCGGGCACCAGCCCGTCATCGGTCTGGCAAACATTGGCCTCGCCATCGAGCATATTGAGCATTTCGCCCGCTGCAAAACCGGCGCGCTTGCCGACTTCGAAGTCGTTGAAATCATGACCGGGCGTGATCTTCACCGCGCCGGAACCCAATGCGGGATCAGCATGTTCGTCGGCCACGATCGGCACGCGCCGTCCGGTGATCGGCAGGATAACCTCCTTGCCGACCACGCTCTTGTAGCGCTCGTCAGAAGGATGCACCGCCACCGCCATATCGGCCAGCATCGTTTCCGGCCGGGTCGTGGCAACCTCGATATAATCGCGACCGTCAGCCAAGGTGACGCCATCGGCCAGCGGATATTTGAAATGCCAGAAGCTGCCCTTGGTATCGACCGTCTCGACTTCCAGATCGGAGATCGCAGTTTTCAGCGCCGGATCCCAGTTTACCAAGCGCTTGTCGCGGTAAATCAGGCCATCATTATAGAGATCTACAAATACCTTGAGCACCGCTTCGTTCATGCCCTCGTCCATGGTGAAGCGCTCGTTCGACCAGTCCATCGAACAGCCTAATCGGCGCAGTTGCCCGGTAATCGTGCCGCCGCTTTCCTCTTTCCACTCCCAGACTTTTGCGACAAATTCTTCGCGGGTGAAGTCGGTGCGCTTTTGCTGGCGCTCGTTCATCTGCCGCTCGACCACCATCTGCGTTGCGATGCCTGCATGGTCCATGCCGACGACCCACAGCGCATCCTTGCCTTTCAGCCGCTCGTGGCGGATGATGATATCCTGCAGCGTGTTGTCCAGCGCATGGCCGATATGCAACGATCCAGTGACATTGGGCGGCGGGTTGACGATGGTGAAGGGTTCGCGATCATCGCGTTCGGGGCGGAACAGGCCCTTGGTTTCCCAATGCTCATACCAGCGCGCTTCGATGGCCGCCGGGTCGAAATTTTTGTCTAAGGTCATCGGAGGGTCTTTGGCATTGCTTTTGGTGCGAGACAACCCGTCAAATATACCGTTAGTCCTGAGCTTGTCGAAGGACGCCTATAGACGGGAGGCGTGGTTCGACAGGCTCACCACTAACGGGCTGCATATCAGCTTTTTCCGCTAGCCCAATATCCCGTCAATCTCGGCATTGGCTTTGGCGCGCAGCTGGCGCTTGCAGGCCCTGAACCCCGGCTGCGCATTGATTTCCTGGGCCTTTGCCACTGATTTCGCGATCAGATCATCAGGCATCACCGTCGCCTCGACCATACCAGCACCAATGGCTTCATTGGGTTTGAGCAGCATGCTGGAAAGCGCCAGCCGGCGCCGCCAGGATGGTTCGAGCCAATGATCCAATATCGCTTGCGCCACCGCCGGGAAGGGCAGGCCGGCCTTGGCCTCGGGCAATCCGATCTTGTAATGGCCGGTTGCGGCGTAAATCCAGTCGGCGCACAGCATCATGATCCCGCCCGCGCCAATCGCATTGCCATTGACCGCGCAGACCAGCGCGCAGGGCAGACGGTGCAGCGCCGCGGCAAAGTCATTGATTCCCGCAACCGCTCGCTTCTGCCCCGCTTCGTCCAGCGAAGCCGCCACTTTCGTGTCCATGCCGCAGGTGAAATGTTCACCCGCCCCGGTCAGCACAATACCCCCTTTGGGCGGATTTTTGGCGAGCAGTTGCAGCGCTGCTGCGCCTTCCTCCAGCAAATCGGGATTGAGCGTGTTGCGCTCGCCGTTGGTCAGCGTGATGATGATCGTGCCATCGCGATCTTCGGTCGGGAAATAGGTCATTCGCCTTCCTGCCCACCTTTTGTCCACTTGGCCATCCAGTCAAACACCGTGCGATACCATTGCACGCTATTCTTGCCTTTCAGCACCCAGTGATTTTCATCCGGGAAGATCAGTAATTTGGACGGAATATCCATTTCCTGAGATACCGTGAACGGCATGATGCTCTGGGTATAGGGTATCCGGAAATCCAGCTCGCCGTGGATGAACAAGGTCGGCGTTTGCCAATTGGAGATCTTGTTCACCGGATTCCATTTTTCCGGATCGGATCGTGTCCACCAGGTGCCACCATGATCCCATTGATCGAACCAGAGTTCCTCGGTGCTGAGCGCCATCGCGCGCAGGTCAAACACACCAGCATGGTTGACCAGACAGTCGAACCGGTCGGGCCAGTTGCCGGCGATCCAGTTCATCATATAGCCGCCGTAGGATCCGCCCAATGCGCAGGATCGTTCGCCGTCGATTTGTGAATCGATTTTTACCGCTGCTGCATAGCCCAGCTTCAAATCCTCCAGCGGCTTGCCGCCCCAGTCCAGATTGATGCTGTCGGTGAACTTCTGCCCGTAACCGGTTGAACCATGAAAATCGATGGTGACCACCGCATAGCCCTGCGCCGCCATCACTTTCGGGTTCCAGCGGGTCGACCAGCTATTGCCGAAACTGCCCTGCGGTCCGCCATGGACCAGAAACGCCATCGGCAGCTTGCCGGTCACGCCCGCCGGCTTGATGATCTGGCCCCAGACCTGATCGCCATTGGCACCAGCAAAATTGAAGCGCTGGATATCTACCGAATCGATTGCGGCCAGTTCGCGACCGTTGATGTTGGTCAGTTGGGTGACCGTGCCGTCGGGTGCGCGGCGATAGAGATCGGTCGGTAGCTGCAGGTTGTTCATCGTGTAGATCAGCGAGCCGTCCTGCAACGGGATGGTCGTCCCGACATTGCCTTCGCCAGTCAGCCGGGTGACCTTGCCGGTCTCGATATCCACCGCGAAAGCGGGATGATCAAGCACGTCCTGGGCGGTCACGATCAGTTTCTTGTCATCGGGTGTCCAGACGATCGAGCCAACCGAGCGGTCCCAGTCCTTGGTCAGAGCAAAAGCCTCGTCTTCCTCGCTGCCCTTCTTGCGCAATTTCACAACCAGTCGATCGGCTTCGTAGCCCGGACGCTCCATCGCTGCCCAGGCCAGCCATTCGCCATCCGAAGAAAAGGCAGGCAGCGTGTCGGTCGCATCATTATTGTCGGTATAATTGACCGTTTCGGTGCCATCGGCTTTGGCCCCGTAAAGATCAAGATTGGTCGACCTGGGCTCGTTTCGATCGGCGGTCCGCAGCGTGAAGAAGACGCCCGCTTCGCCGGGTACCCAGGCAATTTCTTCGCCACCGCCAAACGGTTTTGAAGGGCTGTCGCCAACCAGATCGCCGTCCAGCGCCGCGCCTTCGCCCGCGATTTTTCCATCTTTCAGGTCAAAGGCAAATATCCGGCTGTAATTGCCTGGCGTTTCCCAACTCGACCAGTGGCGGATGAACAGCTCGTCATATTCGCGGCCGGTCCCGGGACCGGGTTCGGCCCGATTGCCGCTTTTTTCACAGCCAAAGGTCGGGCAGTCTCTGGCAATATCGCCCCAAAGCGCGATTTTCTCGCTGGTCGGCGAAAGCTTGAAGCCGGCAATATCGGCTTTCAGATCGCTTGCCTGGGTTGGTGTTCCGCTTTTTCCGGTTGTGGCAATATCGGTATGCCAGAGCTGTTCCGACCCGCTGGCGTCGCTCAGATAATAGAGGCTGCCATCCGCGGCAAAGGCCGGGCTATGTTCACTTTTTTCCAGTTGGTCGGCGATACGGACCGGCACGGCATCCGCTTTGTCGAGAGCAAGCAGATAGAGCGCAGTGGATCGTTGGTAACTTTCCGGATCGGTTTCCGTGATATCATAGGCCGCCCATTTCTCGTCCGGAGAAACGGCGACCGACCCCATCCGCTTCAGCGTCGCGAGATCCTCTGCGGTCATCGGCTTCGCTGTCGCGATAGCAGGAAGAAAAGCGCCCGTCACGAGCAGGGCGGTGGTGAATGTTTTGAATGTTTTTGTCATGGGCAGGGGTTTAGCACGGCTGCCCGACAAGGCAATTGGGATTAGCTTCGCAAGCCTATTTCTCGCTCAACCGCTGGATTTCCCGTGCCACCAGTTCCTCGACAAGGTCCGGCAGGTTCGTATCCAGCCATTGCTTGATCATCGGCCGCATCAAGTCGCGGGTCAGATCTTCCAGCGAAGTGCCGCCACCGGAAAGCGGAGCTGGACGTCGCTCGATCACCTCTTTTTCGACCAGCGCCGAGAGTGACTGGCGCATGCTGTCCAGCTTGTTGTCGTCGATCAGCCGCTCTTCCTTGCGGCGGTCGCCAAACACGCCCCGCGCAGATGAGTTCTGATGTTCCGCCAATTCGTCGGTCAGCTCGAGTATTTCTTCGTTGCTGTCCGACGGCTTGACGTCGGGAACGGCTTGCAGCGCCGGTTTCAGTTGGGTTTTGCGACGGGCCAGCGGGCGATCCTCGTCAATCGCCTTGTCTTCGGCGATGATGCGTTTGATCGACGAGAGGATTTCCTCCATCGATGATTCCCGGTTCTGTTCGGCCATGCACGAAACCCCTAAATCTTGTACCCCGTTGCCGGGATTGATCGACACCGCTTGCCTTATCGGCGCGACGGTCTCACCGGCAGTGGGTCTATCTCCGCTTTTTGCGCCTGAGTGTCAACGGTTCTGGTAGCCTGTGGCTCCGGATTGGGGTCGCTCTGATAGTCGTAGAACATGTCGTCGACCCGTTCATAATTGACCTCCGGATCATAGAGAGGGCCGCCTTCCAGCCCCAGGTCGCGCGCTTCCGCACGGCCCATCGCGGCGAGCAGGGAGAAGCCCGCAACATAGCTGTTGCGGCGCGCCGTCACCAGTTGCACTTGCGCGTTCAGCAATTCCTGCTCGGCGTTCAAAATGTCCAATATCGTCCGGTTGCCGACGGAATTTTCTGCCCGTACGCCTTCCAGCGACAGGCTGGCAGCGGCCACTGCCCGCTCCGAAGACTGGATAACCTGTTCCGATGCCCGCCAGCTGGAATAGGCGGCACGCGTTTGCGAGATGACATCGCGCTCGACTGCAATCTGCTGTTCGTAAGCCTGGCCTGATCGTGCCTGTGCTTGCCGAATCTGTGCGGCCGGTCGGCCACCCTGATAGATCGGCATGGTCGCGCGGATGCCGACTTGGGCGGTAGATTGTTCCTGAATGAACGTCGTGCCGGGAATATTTCCTCCCAGGGTGCCATGGAAATTCAGATAACGCCCTTCGGCATAAGTGGAAACGCGAGGCTTGTTGGCGGATCGCGCGGTCTTGATATCAAATTCCGCGGCGTCGCTTCGCTCCTTGGCGGCGAGCAAGTCCGGGTTATAGGTCAATGCGATATCAACTGCTTGGTCAGGTGTCTCGGGCAGGTTCGGCAAGGGTGGTGGTGGCTCCAGATCACCGGGCTCGTGGCCAACCAGCGCAATATAATTTTCCTTGCTGCGGATCAGGCTGGCGCGGACCGTTTCGAGATCGCTCTTGGCAATCTCCAGGCGCGATTCGGACTGGGCGACGTCGGTTCGGGTCAAATCGCCGATTTCGAACCGGTCGCTCGTCGCGTCCAGATTGACAGACAGGACGCCGACATTGGCCCGGTTCAGTTTGACAATCGCCGAATCACGAATGACATCCATATAAGTGGCGACCACATTGGCGAACACGCTGGCCTCGGTAGCGCGGAGGTCATACTGGCCGGCCTCCACTCTGGTGCGAGCAGCACGGATCGCATTTTTTACGGCACCGCCGGAATAAATTGGTACGTCGATCGAACCACCCGCGGTTGACTGGCGCAGCGGCGCCGTGAAGCTGTTGGCGCTGCGCAGGAAGTTTTCCTGAAAGCCAAAATCGGTGGTAGCGCTGGGGCGGCCATCGGCTTTGGCGATGGCCACGGATTCGTCGGTTGCTCGCTGTGCGGCACGCGCGCCGGACAGGGTGGGATTGGTTTGATAAGCGGATTCCAGAGCGTCGCGCAATGTGTCGGCTTGCACCGGCGCAGACAGCAACGCAACAATGGCTGTTCCAAGAAAAAGGCTGCGTCTAGTCATTATCATTACTCTCCAGAACGCCTTAAAATTTGAAGCTTTTTGCTATTTCAAAGCCGGGCAGGGGACAACCTCCGCCATCGGCGAAATATTGATAGCCGACATGGCCGCCAGCGGTTCGGCCCAAGGCAAGGCGGGGTACGCCGTCATGCAGGATCGATGCGACAATCCGTCCGTCCGGGGATAATTGATCGATCAGCGTCTGGGGGATCTGCTCCACCAGGCCATCGACCACGATGACCGAATAAGGCGCCGATGCGTTCCAGCCGTCTGCATGATTGCCGGTTTCGACCTTGACGTTGTCAACGCCGGCCAGATTTTTCTTTGCCATGGCTGCCAGCTTGGCATTTTGTTCAACCGCGGTAACTGAACCGGCCAGTGGCGCCAGAACCGCCGCAGTGTAACCCGTAGCCGCACCAATCAGCAGCACATTGTCCGCTTTCGTCACATGCGCCACATTCAGAAGCCGTCCGGTGGTTAGCGGTGCATTCAGGGCCCGGCCTTCGTCGATTTGCACGCCGCGATCAGCATAAGCAAAGCTCCGCTGGGCAGCTGGCACAAAATCTTCGCGGGCGGTATGACTCATCGCCGCGATGACATGTGGGTCGCTGACCTCGGTTGTGCGCAACTGGCTCACCACCATGGCTTTGCGCATTTGTTTGAAATTTTCCTGGCCCAAGCGTCGATCCTCGCAATAAATGTTATGCGTCCATGCCACTTCTGTATTATGAATACAATACACTATGGCGGAGATTTTGTCGCTTCTAGCCCGCCTTGTGCCATGCGCCAAGATGGATTCCGGCGAATTTATGCTGACTGCGACTTTTGCGCGACAATCGGGCGAATTTGCACAAAATACAGCGTCATATATGCAGCGAGCAACTTTGGGTTGACTTTCGCGGCAAAGCGAAGCAATTCGCGCCCTCTCTCCGGCCCGATGGCGGAGTGGTGACGCAGCGGATTGCAAATCCGCGCACCCCGGTTCGATTCCGGGTCGGGCCTCCAGAAACTTCTCCCTCCCATATGAAATATAGTTGGCCCTGCGCCACGGGCCGTCGGCCAGCTCGCGGTGATGGTATTTGCGCGACCGCTTTGCAGCGGCGTTACCCTTTTTTCAAGACACTGATATAAATAGATAAATTCTCAAAACTACAGATATTTGACACAAGTATTACAGATATGTTGCATTGACTGTCATATAAGTGTAACAAATGGATATCGGAGTAGGAGAACATACTATGAAAACCGCTAAAATTGTCGGATTCACGGTCGGAATATTGCTAATGGGAACGTCAGCCATTGCGCAGGATTCGGGCGAGCTTGGTTATGCCAAGGGCGCTCTTGGCTATGACGCTCTGATTGCCGGTCAAAATGAACTCGCGCTGCAGCAGCTGGAAGCGGCCAAAAAGGTCGATGCCAATGATCCCGCCCGGCTGATCAATCTTGGTCAGGTTTATGCGCGCATGGGGCGCACGGGCGACGCCGCGCGCATGTTCATGGCTGCTATGCATAGCGATCGTAATTTTGATCTGGTGCTCGCCGACGGTACGGTGGTCACGTCCCGCGATGCCGCTGATCAGGCATTGCAGAATCTGAACAGCCAGTTTGCCGTTCGGTAAACAGGAAAACATCCCGGGGAAATTTTCCTCTACATATAGAATGCACAAGGTGGCCGTTCTTACGGCCGCCTTTTTTTGTTCCTCCGGCGAAGTTCCTTCGTCCAGAAATCACACAAGACTAGCTTAACCGCCGTTGTAGACGGCAGTGAAAAATAACCGTCATATTTGAGTCTCCAAACCGTCACGCAAACAGCATCGCAGGGTCACCTCCCATCCCTAGAGCCCTTCGCTGAGGGCGATGGGGAGCTTGTGATTCGATTCCGCATCGTTTGATTCGAACGTATCAAACCAGTTATTTTTGCGGAGACCAATCCCATGTTGAATAAGCAAATCCGTTCTGTCCTATTTGCGAGTGTTGCAGCTCTTGCCGTGACGGCTTGCGGCGCCGATGATGTTGCATCGCCGGGCGAAGGCAATCTTGTGATTTTGCCAGCCCCCACTCCAGCGCCGACACCGACACCGACGCCAACCCCGACACCGACGCCGACACCCGGTCCCGCTGCAAGCTGCGCCACTGGAACGGCCAATGTGGGTACGATCACAACGGGCAACGGCGAAGTCGTCCGCAATTGCCAGATTTCCGGCATTATCACTGGCAATCTGCTGGTCCCCAAAAAGGCCGGCACGATCTACTCTTTCTCCGGTGAAGTCGATGTAGGGATTGATGGTGGAGCGACCGGCATTGTCACCTTCGAACCCGGTGTGACCGTATTTGGTTCATCCGGCGGCGACTTCCTGCTGATCAATCGCGGCTCGCAGATTTTTGCCGAAGGTACTGCAACTGCACCAATCATCTTCACCTCACGCCAGAATATCCTCGGAACCACCACCGCCGACAGCATCGGTCAGTGGGGCGGCGTGGTTATTCTGG
>JAGPVK010000056.1 GCA_018067055.1 Sphingomonadales bacterium
CCAGCGATTCGATCAGTCGGTATTCGAGCAAGATGTCGCGGAACCCGCCGAATCAGTTGCGCAGCCGTCAGCGATTGCCGAGCCGCCAATCGCGAAGCAAGCGCCGCAACCACAACGCGAAGAGGCTCCGGTGCAGAATCCTCCGGAACAGAACCACCGGCGAGAAGCGGCAGTCACGCCCAAGGAGGATTTGTCCGCCTTGTCGCTTGCGCAACTCGCCGATCGTCTGGAAGCCGGACTCGCACGTCTGGAAGCGCTGCAAATGCGCGAGCCGGCTGAGGTGCCACCAGCAAGTCCGGCAGCAGGCCCGGTGTTCGAAAACAAGGTTTTTGCCTCGACCGTTTCAGAATCACCTGCTCCGGTGAGCATTCCTCCCTTGCGGTCGGTCGATCCGGTGGATTCGACCGAGCCGGCCGAAATCAATCGTCAAGATAACCGGCAGGCCGACATGGACGCCGCTTTGAAGGCAGCGCTCGGCACTTTGGAGAAGATGACCGTTCAACGCTGACCTTCACCAATATGGTGATTCTTTAGCGGGATCGATGATTGACAGGGCTTCAACCTGCATTTGAAATTCTGTCTGTTTCGTGACCACTATATCCGCGACAAAACAGCCGGGAATTGCAAATTCGTGGTCCGGTAGCACCTTCGACAGATGCCGTATTTCGTCCGTTGCTGTGGTATCAAACCATTCAATCGAGAAGCAATAGCGCGTTCCGCTGAATGTGATGCTCGCCCACGAGCGTTGGCGCTTCAGGATGACGCGGACCCGGCCTCCGGCCAGTGCAGCAATCTGACTGGCAATTGATCTGCTTGGGTTCCGTTGGCGGTTCGTCTTTCGGATCGAATCAACCGGCATGATCTGTCCGCCATAGGGTCATGAAATGTTCAACCCGCTGCGAGACGGTTCTGCCAGGCTGCCGGCCATTGCGCAGATCCTGTACAAAGCGCGGATCGCGAACGGACAGCCGTCCGAACCTTGTCCAGGCCATGTCGGTCTCATTGAGGAATATCTCGATCTTTCGCAATAATGGCACCGGCAATCTCCTTCTCGCCATCGCGCGCCTTGTCGGCGACTCGTTGAATAGGGAAATTCCTATTTGAAATTATATTTCCTACATGTCTAGGAAAAATCCTATTGCTAATTTCGGCCAGAGCCGCTATTCAATTGCCATTGTGACCGACGATGCGCGCACCAATCTGGAGAAACTGATCCGTGAAAACGGGCATGATTTCGCTGCGATCTCGAAAATGCTCGGCAAAAATTCTGCCTATATCCAGCAATATATCCGGCGCGGTTCGCCGAAGAAGCTGGATGAAGACGACAGGCGCCGCCTGGCGGAATTCTATGGTATAGAGGAGCGGTTGCTGGGTGCGCCCGCGATGCGGGAGTCCGGTCGGCGCGGTCCGATTGCACCCGATGGCCTGCTCCGAATCAAGCAATTGCAGGTTGGTGCTTCAGCAGGTCCCGGATCTTTGGCGGATGACGAATATGCCGAATCGATGGGTTTTTCACCGAAATGGCTCAGGCGGCTGGGTACAGACCCCGCCAACCTGTCGCTGATCGTGGTTGATGGTGATTCCATGGACCCGACTCTGGGCGATGGCGATGATATCATGGTCGATCACAGCGCTGCCTCCCGACCGTTGCGTGACGGCATATATGTGCTGCGCATGGATGATGTGTTGCTGGTCAAGCGTATCGCCATGGGCCCTTCCGGAAAATTGACGATCCGCAGCGACAATCCGCAATATCCGGACTGGGAAGATGTCAGCGCGGAAAGCGTGAATATCATTGGCCGGGTGGTCTGGACGGGGCGGCGACTGTGATCGGATTGGCAAGAGGCGGCTTGCAACTTCAGGGTGATCACGCCAAATAGCCTGTCATGACAGATGCACCCCTGAAGGCCGTGATTATTCCGGTCACTCCGCTCCAGCAAAATTGCACGCTCTTATGGTGCACAAAGACCAACAAGGCCGCATTGAGCGATCCCGGCGGCGATTTGAACCGGCTGAAAGCGGCGGTTGAAGAGCATGGCGTCGATCTCGAAAAGATCATTCTGACGCACGGCCATCTCGACCATTGCGGTCAAGCGGGCATGCTCGCCGAAGAACTGGGTATACCGATCGAAGGGCCGCACGAAGATGACCGGTTCTGGATCGACCAGCTGGAAGGCGACGGCGCACGCTTTGGCATGGAAGCAAAAAGTTTCGAGCCAGATCGCTGGCTTAAGGATGGCGATCAGGTGACGGTAGGCGATCTGGTGCTGGATGTAATCCACTGTCCCGGTCATACGCCAGGCCACGTGATTTTTTACCACCAACCGTCAAAGCTGGCGGTGGTCGGTGATGTCCTGTTTCAGGGATCGATCGGCCGCACCGACTTCCCCCGTGGCAATCATCAGGACCTCATCACCGCGATCACCCAGAAGCTCTGGCCTCTGGGTGACGACGTCACCTTCATCCCTGGCCATGGCCCGACCAGCCAGTTCGGCTATGAGCGCAAGACCAATGCTTTTGTTGCCGATGATGTGCTGGCGGCACGCTGAGCGGGATCAGGTCAAATAGGGGATCGTAATCGCGTAAATGCCAAGTCCCAGCAGCGCCAGCATCGTCACAATCGTACCGATCATCCGGCCTTTGCCAAATTTGCCATCATCCATCCCGACGCCATGGGCGACCCGGCCAAGCAGATAGAGGCCGCTGACGATCCAGAGCCAGGTTGGGGATGTTGCGCTTGCAAGTTCGATAGCCGCGACCAGGAGCAATACGAAGGGCGCGCTTTCGATATAGTTGCTGTGAGCACGCATGCGGCGGATGACTTTTTCATTGCCGCCATCGCCAATGCTGACTTTCTCGCTGGTCCTGACCTGTCCCACGCGGATCATCAGCCAGATATTTATCAGCGCAGCAGCGCCCGCAACGGTCAATGTTATTGGTAAAATCATCTTGTCCCCCCGATATGTGAAAATTATAGACCGTCTATAGAAGCACAATGCTTGCAACGCACAGGAAATTCATTATACGCGCCACTTCGCGTGCAATCTGCTGAACCCCAACCAGGTGATTCTCCAAAATACGGAGACTGGATTGTTTGGCTTTGATGCAGGCATTTGATATTAAATATATAGAACAGGCTTAGCAATGGCTGTACCAAAAAGAAAAACTACACCGTCGAAACGCGGTATGCGTCGGTCTCATGATGCTTTGAAAATCGAAGCCTATCAGGAATGCCCGAATTGCGGTGAATTGAAGCGTCCGCACCATTTGTGCGGGTCTTGTGGTCATTATAATGGCCGTGAAGTCTTGGCCGCTGATCTTTAATCGGCTAGTCTCTCGGCTTCTGACGCGCAATCAAGGGGAATAATCGGTGGGAATGAGGCCGCGAATCGCGATTGATGCGATGGGCGGAGATGAAGGCCCGCGTGTCATGGTTGCAGGCGCAGCGCTTGCTCGCCACCGTCATGCCGGTTTTCAGTTCCTTTTCGTCGGTGATGAAGCGCAGATTAAAGAAGCGCTCAAAGATCATCCCAATCTCAGCGCGGCATCCGAGATATTGCATGCGGCAGACGTCGTGTCTGGCGATGACAAGCCGGGACAGGCGCTACGCAGTTCAAAAACAACATCCATGGGCATGGCGGTCAATGCCGTGAAAACTGGAGAAGTCAGCGCCGCAGTTAGCGCTGGTAATACCGGCGCGCTAATGGCTATTGCCAAGCTGGCACTGCGCACGATGCCCGGCATCGATCGCCCAGCATTGTCAGCGCTGCTTCCGACTATGAAAGACACCGATGTGGTGATGCTGGATCTGGGTGCAAATACAGAATGCAATAGCCGGAACCTGGTGCAGTTCGCAGTGATGGGAGCTGCCTACAGCCGCATCATGCACGGTTTCGACCGTCCCAAGGTAAAGCTGCTGAATATCGGTACCGAAGAAGCCAAAGGTACCGGTACGATTCAGGAAGCCGCGGCGACGCTTAAAGGTGCCGCTGGCCTGCATATGAATTTTCTCGGATTTACCGAGGCGGACAAGATTTCCACCGGCGAAGTCGATGTGATTGTAACCGATGGCTTCTCCGGCAACGTGGCGCTCAAGGCGCTCGAAGGAACCGCGCGGTTTGTTACCGATCTGCTGAAGCAAAGCTTTCTGAGCAGCCTCCGGTCCAAAATCGGATTCCTGATTTCCCGGCCGGCGACGGAAATGTTGCGTGACCAACTGGATCCGAATAATCACAACGGTGCCGTCTTTCTCGGCCTGAATGGTGTGGTGGTGAAGAGCCACGGCAGCGCAGATGCAAAAGGTGTCGCCAACGCTGTCGAAGTGGCCGCTCGGCTGGTCGAAGACAGTATTCTAGAAAGAATCAGTGAAGATTTGACAAAAATCAGCGAAGCAGCGCCGGTGAACGAGGTGGCGAAGTGAGCGCCGTTGCCGCCAGGCGTGCCGTTATCAAGGGTACTGGCTCGGCTTTGCCGCGAACCCGAGTCTCGAATGCCGAACTGGCTGAGCGAGTGGATACCACCGACGAATGGATCGTCGAACGCACCGGCATAAGATTCCGGCATATAGCCGAAGATGACGAGACGACATCGACCCTTGCGATTGAAGCCGCACAAAAGGCCATGCAGGCGGCTGGTTTCAGCAGCGCAGATATTGACCTGATCATTGTTGCAACCGCAACGCCCGACCAGACCTTTCCTGCGACAGCAACCATTGTCCAGGATGCATTGGGCTGTAACGGCTGCGTGGCTTTTGATGTCGCTGCGGTTTGCTCGGGCTTTCTATATGCACTTTCGGTAGCGGACAGCATGATCCGGGCCGGCAGCGCGCAAAATGCGCTGGTGATCGGTGCGGAAACCTTCAGCCGTATACTGGATTGGGAAGATCGCGGAACCTGTGTGTTGTTTGGCGACGGCGCCGGTGCAGTCGTGCTAGCGGCCGAATATGGCGAACGAGGCATTCTGGCGACTCGGTTGCATGCCGATGGCGCGCATAATCAGCTCTTATATGTCGATGGTGGTGCTGGCACGACAGGCACGGTCGGTAAGCTGCGTATGAAGGGCCGCGAAGTTTTTCGTCATGCGGTCGTCAATCTGTCTTCGGTGCTGAAAGCAGTATTGGAAGAAGCCGGCGAATCGATCGACAAGGTCGACTGGGTCGTGCCTCATCAAGCCAATGCGCGAATATTGGATGCAACCGCAAAGAAGCTCAATCTTGCTCCGGAAAAGGTGATCAAGACGGTCGATATGCATGCCAATACATCGGCAGCTTCGGTTCCGCTGGCGCTGGATACTGCCGTCCGCGATGGTCGAATCAAGCCCGGAGATTTGCTGGTTCTGGAAGCGATGGGCGGCGGATTTACATGGGGCGCGTCGGTCATTCGATATTGAATTTGCTGCATTTCATCGCAAATTAACCATATTCGTCATTTTCGTCGCCGATTTTACTTCCTTGTCGAAAGCCGGTTGAGCGCAATGTAGATCCGCTCCTAGCTTGCTGCCATGGACTATCGGGCATCCACAAGTTTGAAGGTTTCGGCTCAGTTTTTATACCGTGCCTATCTTAGCTGTCATGCTCTTGAAGCCCGCAAGCCACGCCTTTTGAGCGCGCTGCAATGTTCCGAATCGGAATTAAGAGATCCCGGCTGTCAATTGGGTGACGATTCCATTGCCAATCTCTGTGCTGCGGCTCAGGAAGAACTGAATCGGTCGGACATTCATTCTGCGATCAGCCAGCACATGATCCCCCGGGGGTTTTCGGATCTGGGATTTTCCGCCTTTTTCCAGCCCAGTTTTGGTGAAGCGTTGCTGCAGCTTGTTGCAGAACAGCGACTGGGCGGAGACACGCCCATCGTGAAACTGATGCCACTCTCTTCCGGAGACCGGTTGGTATGGAGCCATGACAAGGCGGTTTCACCCGATCTTGCGCACATCGTGTTTGGCTTGGTCTATCATTGTGGTGAATTGCTGGCGGATGGCCGCTTTAAAACCGTCAAGGCGGTGCATTTTGCCCATCCCCGGCCGGAGGGGTTCAGGGGCTTTCCTGACGCCAATTCGAACGGTCCGCCGATTCCGTGCCATTTCAACAGACCATCGACCTATCTCGAATATCATCATCTCGCCATGACGAGGCCAATACAAAGCTACAATCCAGCAATTCTGTCGGCCACGAGGAGACAGGGACGGTTTTTTGCGCGAGCCAGATTCGAGCAGGAAAATCTGGCGAAACTCACCTATGAATATCTATTATATCTCCTCGACAAATCCGGCCTGAGCCTGGACGCGGCAGCGTTAACCTTTGGCATGGCGGAACGGACATTGCGGCGCAAATTGGTCGCCGAAGGTATTTCCTATCGGCAGCTGCTGGAGCAGGTGCGGCGAGACACCTGCCATCTCTACTTTCTTGAAGGCACCCGCAACCTCTCTGAAATAGCGGCCAAGCTGGGTTATAGCGAATTGAGCGCTTTCACCCGGGCCTATTCAAGCTGGTATGGTCATCCGCCGAGTCGGGACACCGGCGCCACAATAGCACTGGCCGCCTAAAGGACGATATTTCC
>JAGPVK010000081.1 GCA_018067055.1 Sphingomonadales bacterium
ACCTTCAGGTGCTGTCGGTCAACAGCCAGGCCGGTAGCGCGGTGCCGACTTTGGGGCTCGACAATGCTGCCGATGCCAAGATCAAAGGCATTGAAGTGGAAGCCTTTGCAACGCCAACCGACTGGCTCGACCTTGGTCTGAATTTCGGCATTCTGGATGCAAAGTTCAAAAATTATCTGTCGGGCGCGATCGATCCGGTTTCGGGTCTGCCGCGCGATTTTTCCGGTAACAGATTGCCAGGCGCACCCAAATTTACGCTCTCGGCCAATGCACAGGTAACCGTGCCGGTTGGCCGCTTCGAGACGCGCTGGCGGGCCGAGTATAATTACACCGGCAAGAAATATTACAACAACGCGCAAGATCCGCTGATCAGCTCTGGCGAAGGCTATGGCCTGCTCAATCTGCGGGCTTCGCTTTCGGATCCCGACAATGGCTGGGAGCTAGCTGCCTGGGCGAAAAATGTTGCCAACAAGGCCTATATTGTTGACGCCACCGACACCAGCGGTTTCGGATTTGTGCCCCGTTATTACGGCGAACGCGCGACTTATGGCGCCGAACTCCGGCTCACATTCTGACCATCGAACCAAGACAGGATTCAAATATGACTATAGTGCCGGAACTGCTAACCACTCCAGCGGATATTGACTGGTTCAATCTGGTCGAAGGAATTGATTTCAAGCTTTTCTTTACCAGCAAGGAGACCGGGCGATGGACGGTGTTGCTGCGCTGTCAGCCAGGCAGCTCATTTCCCCGACACCGCCATCTCGGGGCGGGAGAATATTATGTTGTCAAAGGCAAGATGGAATATCGCATGGGGACGGCGCTCGAGGGGACATATGGCTATGAACCGCTCGACGTCATCCACAATCTTACGTCCTTTCCGGAATATACGGAGCTATATTTCACCAACCACGGACCGGTCGTTTTTCTCGATGAAGAGGATAATGTGACTTCAATATTGGATCATTCGCTGTTAACCGAGCTGTCGAACGGGTAAGCTGCCACTGATGCATGATTATGAAAAGGCGAGAACCGACAGCGTTGCCGATCCGGATAGTTTCTGGCTCGAAGCATCCGCCGAGATCGACTGGATAGCTGCGCCAACGATTGGCTGGGATGCGGAAAGCGACAGCTGGTTTGCCGATGGCCAGCTGAACAGCTGCTACAATGCTGTCGACCGCCATGTTGACAGCGGCAGAGCTGATCAGCCCGCAATCATCTACGAAAGTCCCGTCACCGGGCAACGGCAGACGTTCAGCTACCGGGAATTGCAGACCGAGGTTGCAAAAACCGCAGGCATGATCGCGGCTCACGGCGTGCAGAAGGGTGATCGCGTGATCATCTATATGCCGATGATTCCGCAAACCATGTTCGCGATGCTTGCCTGTGCCCGGATCGGTGCGATCCACTCCGTCGTCTTTGGCGGTTTTGCACCGCCTGAACTGGCCAAACGGATCGATGATGCCGAGCCCAAATTATTGCTGACCGCATCCTGCGGGATCGAGGGAAAAAAGATCATTCCCTACCAGCCATTGGTGAGCGAGAGCCTGGCGCTGGCTGCGCATCGAGTTCCTGCCGTCCTGCTGTTTCAGCGGGAAACGCTGCGTGCGGATATTGCAGATGGATGGGCTCAGGACTGGTCGGAACAGCTGGCCAACGCCAGTCCGGCAGATTGCGTGCCTGTGATGTCATCCGACCCGCTGTATATCCTGTACACGTCGGGCACGACCGGAACACCGAAAGGCGTGGTACGCGACAATGGCGGACATGCCGTGGCGCTCAACTGGAGCATGAGACATGTTTATGGCCTGATGCCCGGCGAATGTTTCTGGGCCGCTTCCGATGTCGGCTGGGTGGTAGGGCACAGCTATATCGTCTATGCTCCGCTCTTCGCGGGTGCGACTGTGATACTCTATGAAGGCAAGCCAGTGGGCACTCCCGACGCCGGCGAATTTTGGCGGATTATCGAACGCAACCAGGTTTCGGTGTTCTTCACTGCCCCGACCGCCATTCGGGCCATTCGCAAAGAAGATGAAAATGGCGAACTTTATCCCGTAAGTGATTTGCCGTCGCTGAGAGCGATATTCCTGGCGGGTGAACGCGCAGATCCCGATACGATCAATTGGCTGGAGAACCGTCTGGATCGTCCAGTCATCGATCATTGGTGGCAGACGGAGCTCGGCTGGCCAGCCCTGGCAACCTGTCTGGGTCTCGGCGATACACGGCGAAAGGCCGGAAGCGCGGGCTTTCCGGTGCCGGGTTACAGGGTGGATGTGCTGGACGAGGAGGGCGAGGTGGTCGCTCAGGGGAAAGTGGGGAATATCTCGATAAAATGCCCGTTGCCGCCTGGCTGCTATCAGAGTCTCTGGGGCAATCAGGACGGGTATCAGAAAGCCTTTGCATCCTATCCCGGATATTATGAAACCGGTGATGCGGGTTTTTGCGATGCCGAAGGGTTCATGCATGTGATGGGCCGGACCGACGATATCATCAACGTTGCCGGGCACAGGCTGTCGACCGGCCAGATGGAAGGCGCACTGGCAGAGGTTGATGGTGTTTCAGAATGTGCCGTGATTGGGGCTGACGATCAACTCAAAGGCATGATTCCCGTTGCTTTCGTTGTCGCTTCCGCAATGCAGGATGAAACGGAACTGGCGGCAGCATGTATCGCCCATATCCGATCGGAAATAGGAGCAGTCGCATCATTACGGACGATCCACGTTGTTGCCGCTTTACCCAAAACACGCTCTGGTAAAATTCTGCGATCTTCGTTGCGCACAATCGCCAATGGCAAAAAGTTACGAATACCCAGCACGATCGAGAATCCTGATTCGATCGAGGCGATTGTTTCCAAGTTGGCAAAGGCAAGCTGCTAGCCGTTTGCACATTTGAAATTGTTGTCCGGACAGAAAGCGCGAACCGGCTGCGCGCGCCAGCCCGTCAGGGGCAATCTAAATATTCCGGGCACTATCCTGATCGTTCAGCCGCTGCAGGAAGCCGATGGTCTCTTCCTCGCTGACCACGTCGGCATATTTGGCGTTCATATCGAACAGATTGGCCTGATGCGGGGCTTCATGCCGGTCGCCGCAGGCTTCCGCGATCACTGCAGTGCGAAAGCCGTGCGACATTGCATCGACGCAGCTTGCGCGTACGCAACCGCTGGTGGTCAGGCCGGTCAGAAGGACGCTGTCCACGCCTGTGGCGGTGAGGGTGGAGGCAAGAGAGGTGCCGAAAAAGGCGCTGGGATATTGCTTGGTGATCACCAGTTCCTCTTCCCGTGGTTCCAGCCCCTTGGCAAAGGCAGCCATCGGGTTGCCCTCGATGAAATAGCGCAGCGGCGCGGCTTTTTCGAAGAAGCGGCCACCGTCGATCGCGCTGGGATGATAAGAGACATTGGTCAAAATCACCGGTATTTTCGCCGCATGGGCTGCCTCGCGCACCCGCAAGGCAGAGGCCAGCGCATTGTCCACGTCGGCGTAGAGATCGCAATCGGGATCGAAATAGCCCTGACAGAAGTCGATCATTACAAGCGCAGGCCGCTGGCCAAAGCCGACCTTGTTATCGTAGGCACGACGATAATTTTCGAGCAGATCATCTTCGCTCATCGCGCTATATTCCTTTCGCCGAGACCAATCCGGCCACCTTATACGTCAGTCAGAATGGCTGGCAGGTCAATATTTCGCAAGCCATTGCTTGAAAAATCTGATCCGCACGGCCTGACTTCGGGTTCAGGCGGTTTTTGTCGCGCTGATCACGCAATAGCGCAAAATAGACCGGCGATAGGCCCATTGGAGAAACCGGCCGGTAAGTCGGTATTTGAGCATCCCGGGCCATCCTGTGTTCCAGCCGCTGGGTGCGGCAGTATTTTCGGGATGTAACTGTTGGGCGAAGCGCGCGAAGCCGGGCATGACATGCTCGCTGATATCGATGATCCGGATGTCGCTGAATCCGCTGTCCTGCAACTGGCGGAGATAGTGGTCACGATCCACCATATTGGCCCGGGCGATATGCGAGCGGTCGAGCATCCAGCAGAGGAAGCGATGAGCGAGGGAATGCGTCTGGTGATGATCGGACAGGATGAAGTCGGTCAGCGCAAGCCGGCCCAAGGGTGCGAGATGCTGCCGGGCCAATGAGAAAAATTCCACCCGGCTGGGAAAATGATAGGCGCAGTCCAGCGCCAAAACATGGCTGAGCCGATCCGCGTTTGGAGCGTCCGCCCAGACTTCGGGATCGTTGATATCGCCCTGCATAATGGCGTGGGCGGCGGCCGGGAAACCGGCATTTGCCAGCCTGGCTTTGGCATAGCTGGTCTGGCTGCGGGAAAGATTGGCACCGCGGACTTGTGCCACGCAAAAATGGTCGAGCCAGAGCAGCAATTGATCGCCGCAACCAAAGCCGGCATCAAACACCACCGACTGGCTGTCCAGCTTCGCCTGTTCGCCAAGCAACCGTGCCAGGGCGCGGCATGCGTCCGAATAGCCTGTTGCGGATTGCCAATAACCCAGATTGCCCCAGGACTGGCCTTCACGATTGAGCGCCAGTTCTGCGAGATCGTGAAATTCGGACATCGCTCAGGCTGCCGCCGGAGCGCTGGCTTTCCAGGGAATGGCTGCACCCAGATGTTCGGCCACCGCCACCGAGGAGTCGACCGCAGCCTCGAGCAGAGGAATTTTCTCGGCCATATAGGAGCCGCACAGCCAGAGCCGGTTGCCGGGCTGGTTCTGACTTGCGCGCAAAGCCCTTACCGCCTCCCGGCTGTCGCGGGTGACCGTTGGCCGAGTGAAATCGACTCTTGCCAGCTCACGGTTTGGGGCAATCCTGCGCATCGGATTCCATGTCTGGAAAACCGTTTGCTGGCCGGACAGGCGAGCGATTGCCTTGGTCAGGTCGACGGACACTTCGGCCCGGCTGCTGCCTCGCGGGACATGATAGCTGACTGGAGAAAGCCCTTTCGCCGGCGCCGGCAAGATTTCCTGATCCGTATGGACACTCATGCTGGACCGTTCGAACGGAATGCGGTTGAGCAAAGCCCGGCGCTCGTCAAATCCGGATATCATGCTTGCTGCCTGTTGCGCCTGCGCAGCGACCACGACTTGGTCAAAACACTGATCTGCGCCCGCTTTGGTCACCACCCGGAGCTGTTGTCCGGCCGGTTCGATGATGGCGATCGGGCTGTTTGTCCTGAGCTCCACATCAACCAGCATGCGCGGAACAATATCATCTACGCCCTTTGCAGCGCTCATGACGCCTAGCTCGTGGATACCGCAGGTCAGATATTCCAGCATGATATCGGCCGGATAGTCCCGCACCGCCTGATAGTCGCAGGTGCAGGTCACCGACATCATCGGCAGCAGGACGGTTTCGACAAAGTCGTGGCCCGCCCCGGATTGCTGCAAATAGTCTCCGAAAGACAGGTCGGCGAGATCGGTCCGGCCGATATCCCGCCTGGCGCGGGCAAAAAACTGTCGGCTCTGCAGGGAAATCGTCCAGGCCGCCCGGCTTAGCCAGCTGCGCCCTTTGAGATAGGATAATCGTGCCCCGCCCCATCGGGCATTGCCATAATGCAGGATCACACGGCCCGTTTCATCGGAGAATATTCCGCTATGGTCGCTGGTTACGATCTCGACGCCGATATGCTTGTAGAGCGCGAACAGATTTTCATAATAG